>JAAESG010000323.1 GCA_024229615.1 Gammaproteobacteria bacterium
CTGGTGAGAGATGCGGGCTAGCCTGAATATTTCACCAGTCGGTCTCAAGTCTTGTCATAATCCATTGAATATGAAAGATTCATCGATTGTTTTTATGCCAGGTGAGACTGTGCAATTTGTAACCGGCCTGAGCCCTATCCTGGCGCTGACTTGTCCAGCTACGCTTTAACTTGGGCTTCCCGAGCCATAGCTACGGCTATGACTCTCCGTCCAGCCCGGCGTTCAGACGTAGCTGTCCTGCGTCGGAGTGCCGCATCACATCACTCGGGATACTGGTGAAATATTCAGGCTAGTTAAGAATCCAGGCAGTTGGCATACATTTAAAAATAAACAGCCAAACACAGCTTGCTGCAGCGGAGGTATCTTCCCGGGGAAACCGTATTTGTGATTGCATGAAGTGAGGTACGCTGACAAAATAGCTTTCATTTTTGGGAGCAGTAATGGGATTTCTTGCCGGTAAGAAAGCACTCGTCGTAGGTATCGCCAGTAACCGTTCAATCGCTTATGGAATCGCACAGGCGATGCATCGCGAAGGCGCCGAACTCGCATTCAGTTACGCCAATGACAAGTTAAAACCCCGCGTGGAAAAATTTGCCGCCGAGTTTGATTCCGATATTGTGCTGCCCTGCGATGTCAGCAGCGATTCGGAGATTGTCGATTTGTTCAAGCAACTGGGGCAGCGCTGGAGCACACTCGACGCATTGGTTCATTCTGTTGCCTTCGCCCCGCGCGAGGCCCTGGCAGGTGACTATCTCGAGAATCTCGATCGTGAAGGTTTTCGAGTCGCGCATGATATTAGCTCCTACAGTCTCGCCGCAATGGCCAAGGCCGCGCGACCGATGATGCAAAACACCAACGGTTCGATTATTACGATGACTTATCTGGGCTCAGAAAGAGCGTTACCCAATTACAATATTATGGGTGTCGCCAAGGCCAGTCTCGAGGCTAATGTGCGTTATCTGGCGGCAGCGCTGGGTCCGGAAGGTATTCGGGTGAACTCGATCTCTGCAGGTCCAATCAAGACCCTGGCCGCCGCTGGCATTGGAAACTTCAAGAAGATTCTGGACGAAGTCACCACTAATGCACCGCTACGACGCAATGTTACGATCGAAGATGTGGGAAACACGGGCGCTTTCCTGTGCTCAGACCTGGCAGCGGGAATTACCGGGGAAAATATATATGTCGACTCCGGCTACAACATCGTCAGCATGGGCGTGCTCGAATAAACAAAATAGGACTGGTTGGTTTAAAGCTCTTCCAGAGGCATCCTGACGACGTCGGCACGGTTGCTGAGCAGCTTCAGACTGGACTGATACTCGGAGCTGCCTAAAGCTTGTACAAGTCCTTCTAGCGCTTTCTGATCAGTATCAGCGTCATTCGACAACACTGCCGACAGTTCAAGAATCGTATATTCGCCACTGGCTAAAGGCAAACCTTCAAAAATGGCTGATTGATCAGGTTTAGGCATCGAAAAGGCGCGATTTAAAATCGATGCGCCAATATCATTCTGGTCACGCTTGATAAAACCAAAGTCCTTGATCGGAACCGACCACTCTTCAGCAAGATCGGAAAAGGTTTTTCCCGAACTCAACTCGGTAAGCGCCTTTTTGCCTGCTTCCAGGCTTTGCTCGCGCGCCTTGTTACGGATGATTTCGGATCTTACCACCTCGCGCACTTCTTCCAGTGGCTGGGGCTGGGCTGCTTGATGCTGGTTCAGGCGAATAAATACCACTCGATTGTTTCCGAGTTCGATCGCTTCACTGTTGAGCCGTTGTTGTAATACTTCTGAAGAAAATGCTGCTTCTCGTATTTTTTGCTCTGCAGCAATTTCTTCGCCGGCAAAGCGCTCGAACCAGTCACTGGTCTGTACCGGCAAATCGAGTTGTTCGGCAGCCGGCTGCAAGGAATCGGACTGCTCGTAGGCCAGGTTAGCCAAATTTTCGACGAGGTCGTATATCTGTCCCTCGGCCAACTCATTTTTGATTTCATCCTTCAACTCGGCTTCGACCGACTCGAAGGGCAGAATCTCACCGCCATTTACGGCATGCAATTTGATCAAGTGCCAGCCGAAACCTGTCTTGACCGGTTCGCTTAACTGGTCGACCTGCAGTGCAAACAGGGCCGCCTCAAATGTTTGTACCATAACTCCACGTTCTATCTCACCGAGATTTCCACCGTCGGCCGCAGATCCGGGGTCCTCAGAAAATTCGCTCGCCAGATCGGCAAAACTTTCGCCATTGACGATTCGCTGCCTTATCTCGCCGATTTTCGATAGCGCCTGATCGACTTCCTCTCCTTCACCCGCCTTGATCAATATATGGCTAGCTTCGCGAATCTCTGTGCTGGTATAGACTCCCCGATTCTCCTGATAACGTGCGTAGACATCCTCCTCATTGACTTCGATACCCTGTTTTACGCTATCCAGGTTCAACTCGACGTAATCGACTTTGACTTTCTCCGCAGTACGATAGCGATCAGCCTGAGACTGATAAAGCTGCTCAATTTCACTATCGTCGGCCAGGATATCAGCCTGATTCACACTGAAAGTCAGTGACCTGATTTTTCGCGTTTGATTATTCAGGCTTGAAAATTGCTTTTCGATTGACGGTATTGTAAATGCTGTGGCCCGAATGCCGTTCTGGAATTGCTGCATTGAACCGTTCCGCCTCATCTCCTGTTCGAAACCAAGTGGAGAATAGCCTAAAGAACGTAACTGAGACTGATACATTTCGGGATTGAATTGACCATCACGCTGGAATATCTCCATGGTGCGAATAGTACGATTCAATTCTGCATCGCCGATGCGATAGCGTTGGTTTTGAATATATTGACGCAGCGCAAATTCTTCGATCAACTGTTCCAGAACCTGTTTGCGCAGTATCGATTCGCTGCCGAAAGATTCTGGAATGGAACCGCCAAATAACTGTGACAATCTTTGACGATAGTTTGCATATGCTTGATCCAGGGCAGTCAAGCTGATTTCTTCGCCGTCAACCGTTGCTGCTGAAAGCGCTTCACCTCCGCCCAGATAAGAATTAACTCCCCATAGAGCAAAGGGGATACTGATCAGGAGGATGATGCCGTAGGCAATCCACCCTGTTACCTTGTCTCGAATTGCCTGCAGCATCTATAGTATCGTCACTGTTCGTATTGCTAACGTTAAGAAGCGCTCATTTGGAGCGCTTTCAATGATGGCGGAGTGGACGGGACTCGAACCCGCGACCCCCGGCGTGACAGGCCGGTATTCTAACCAACTGAACTACCACTCCTGATTATATGGTGGGTGCTGACGGGATCGAACCGCCGACCCTCGCCTTGTAAGGGCGATGCTCTCCCAGCTGAGCTAAGCACCCGGTGTAGCCAAAAAAGGGGCGCTAGTTTACTGCGTCTTTTAGCGCTTTGCCAGCCTTAAATGCAGGTACTTTTGAAGCTTTAATTTGAATGGTTTCTCCGGTACGAGGATTGCGTCCTGCACGCGCTTCACGCTGGCGAACGAGGAAGGTTCCAAAGCCAACTACAGTCACTTGATCACCTGATTTCAAGGCTTCAGTGATTGCTGCGATTATCCCATCAACCGCACGCGAAGCGTCAGCCTTACTCAAATCTGCAGCACTTGCAACACCATCAATTAATTCGGATTTATTCATTAGATTTTTCCATTTGGTTAAGTTGATATATTTATAGCCGAAGGGCGGACAGGCAACACAAGTCTGTGTCTTGCTTGTTATTGTTGCTGATGAGCATTCTTTGAACGCTCTAGACATCCCCCGTCCAGAGCGTCGAATTAAACCAACAGCGGCCTTTAGGGTCAACCTTAAAAGGCGAAAAACATTAAATAAGTCGTATTATTTACACAATCCATTAATGTGCCCTGACTCCGGATGATTTTTTCTCCTTGGCCTTGGTCTTGGGCGCATCACCGGTCGACTCGGAACCTTTGGGTAAAGGAGTCGGCTGATGAGCCAAAGCGACTTCAAGTACCTGATCAATCCAGCGTACCGGAATAATTTCCAGCTTGGCTTTGATGTTATCCGGAATCTCCGCAAGGTCTTTTTCGTTTTCTTCGGGAATCAGAACCTTGGTAATGCCACCACGATGCGCGGCCAGCAATTTTTCCTTCAACCCGCCGATCGGTAGGACCTCACCGCGCAGCGTAATTTCGCCCGTCATCGCGACTTCGGCATTGACCGGAATCCCGGTCAATGCCGAGACCAGAGCCGTACACATACCAACACCGGCGCTGGGCCCGTCCTTCGGTGTCGCACCTTCAGGTACGTGAATATGAATATCCTTGTTCTCATTGAATTCCGGATTCACTCCGAGAATTTCGGCTCGGCTTCGTACCACTGTCATCGCAGCCTGAATGGACTCCTTCATCACGTCGCCCAACTGGCCCGTCTGTACAAATTTCCCCTTTCCGTCGACCACGGCAGATTCGATGGTTAACAACTCGCCACCGACTTCGGTCCACGCCAATCCGGTAACCTGTCCAATTTGATCCTTCTCGTCTGCCGAGCCAAAACGGAAACGCTTCACTCCCAGATATTTTTCAATATTTTGCGCAGTTACGTTTATCTTTTTGGTGGATGGTGTTAACAGCATGGATTTGACTGCCTTGCGGCAAATCTTGGAAATTTCACGCTCGAGATTTCGAACTCCGGCCTCTCGTGTATAGCGCTGGATGATTTCGAGTACAGCACTTTGCTTGAACTCGACTTCGCCCGGTTTTAATCCATTTTCCTTGATCTGCTTGGGAACCAGATACTTGATTGCGATATTTAACTTTTCGTCTTCGGTGTAGCCCGGAATTCGAATAACCTCCATGCGATCGAGCAATGGCCCGGGAATATTCATGCTATTTGAGGTCGCTACAAACATGGTATCGGAGAGGTCGAACTCGACCTCCAGGTAATGATCAGCAAAAGTATTGTTTTGCTCAGGGTCGAGTACTTCGAGCAGGGCCGATGCCGGGTCACCACGGAAGTCCATCGCCATCTTGTCGATTTCGTCGAGCAGAAATAACGGATTTCTAACCTTTACGCGCGAAAGGTTCTGGATAATTTTACCCGGCATCGATCCGATGTAAGTGCGGCGGTGACCCCTGATTTCAGATTCATCGCGTACGCCTCCGAGCGACATCCGAGAAAACTTGCGATTAGTGGCCCTCGCGATCGAGCGTCCAATCGAGGTTTTACCGACGCCAGGAGGCCCAACCAGGCATAAAATCGGGCCCTTCAGTTTGCGCACACGCTGCTGTACGGCAAGGTATTCAAGTATCCGTTCTTTTACCTTCTCAAGCCCATAGTGATCTTCTTCCAGCACCTTCTCAGCCTGAGTCAGATCACGCCGGATTTTTGATTTCTTCTTCCAAGGCACACTGACCAGCCAGTCGATATAATTTCTCACCACGGTGGCTTCGGCCGACATCGGCGACATCATCTTCAACTTATTCAACTCCGAGTCTGCTTTTTCTCGCGCTTCCTTGGGCATACCGGACTCTTCGATCTTTCTTTGTAGATCGTCTACTTCGTTAGGTGCGTCATCCATATCGCCCAGTTCTTTCTGAATGGCCTTCATTTGTTCATTCAGGTAATACTCGCGCTGGCTTTTTTCCATTTGCTGCTTGACGCGTCCACGAATGCGTTTCTCGATTTGCATCAAATCGATCTCGCCCTCGATCTTGCTCATGATGTGTTCGATCCGTTCGCGCGGGTCCTGGATTTCCAGAATATCCTGCTTTTCATCGAGCTTTAGCGACATATGCGCGGCAATCGTATCGGCCAGCCTGCTGGGGTCATCAATACCTGATAACGATGTCAGAATCTCTGGGGGAACCTTTTTGTTTAGCTTGACGTACTGGTCGAACAGATTCAAAACCGACCGCAGTAACACTTCGGCTTCGCGATCATCCACCAGATTCGACTTTTCCAGAATATTTGTTGCGGCTGAATAATACTCGTTGGTTTCGAGCAAGCTATCTACCATTACCCGGTCACCGCCTTCGACCAGTACTTTGATAGTGCCATCGGGAAGCTTGAGCATCTGTAATATGGTCGATAGAGTTCCGATCTGGTACAGGTCACCCGGTCCGGGATCATCGACTTCAGCATTTTTCTGCGCCAGCAGCAAGATTTTCTTGTTGTCAGCCATCGCCGCTTCGAGCGCAAGAATGGATTTTTCGCGACCGACAAAAAGCGGGATAACCATGTGCGGATAGACCACTACATCACGTAGTGGTAGCACAGGAATCAGTTGTCTTTCTTCTTGCTCAGCGAGCAGATTGTTTTGATTGTCTGACATAAATGCCTCAAAGCTTAAGTCTCGAGTCTATATGGGTTGCAATGTTTCAAATTCAACCCGGCCCTCAAGCCTGGGCCTGAGGTTACTCGTCAGATGCCACGCGCTGCATTTCTCCACCCTCGTAAATTACATAGGGCTGGGCGTGACCTTCGATAACCGCTGCATCGACTACGACCTTGCTAACGTTTTCCATCGCCGGCAAATCGTACATGATTTCGAGCAAGGTATTCTCAAGTATAGTTCTTAGACCACGCGCACCGGTTTTTCGAGCCATCGCCTTCTTTGCGACCGCATTGAGTGAATCGGTTCGAAATTCGATTTCACAGCCCTCGATTTCGAACATTTTCTGATATTGCTTGGTGATCGCATTTTTGGGTTCGGTCAATATCTGCACCAAAGCGTCTTCATCAAGCTCCTCGAGGGTGGCAACTACTGGCAAGCGACCCACAAATTCCGGGATCAACCCGTACTTGATCAAATCCTCGGGTTCTACCTTGCTGATGACTTCACCGAAGAGATCTTTCTTGTCCTTGCTTTTGACATCGGCGCCAAAACCAATTCCGCCCTTTTCTGATCGGTTTAGAATGACCTTATCCAGGCCGGCGAATGCGCCACCGCAAATAAACAGAATCTTACCGGTATCGACTTGTAAAAATTCCTGCTGGGGATGTTTTCTGCCGCCTTGCGGCGGAACTGAAGCGACGGTTCCCTCAATCAATTTCAGCAACGCCTGCTGCACACCCTCACCCGACACATCACGGGTGATCGACGGATTGTCAGACTTGCGTGAAATCTTGTCTATCTCGTCAATATAGACGATACCGGTTTGCGCCTTCTCGACATCGTAATCACATTTCTGCAGCAGTTTCTGGATAATGTTTTCGACGTCTTCACCGACATAACCAGCCTCGGTGAGCGTGGTCGCATCGGCAATCGCAAAAGGTACGTTGAGTAAGCGCGCGAGTGTCTCGGCAAGCAGGGTTTTACCGGACCCTGTCGGTCCTATCAACAGGATGTTACTCTTGGAGAGCTCGATTTCATCCTTAATGTGACCTACTTCAAGACGTTTGTAGTGATTGTAAACCGCAACGGAGAGTACCTTCTTGGCACGACTCTGCCCAATCACGTACTCATCGAGAACCTTGAAGATTTCGTGCGGAATAGGAAGTTTACTTTCGGCGTCCTCCCCATTTTCGTGAATTTCTTCACGAATGATATCATTGCACAGGTCGACGCATTCATCACAGATGAAAACAGAAGGACCTGCAATCAGTTTTCTTACCTCATGCTGACTTTTGCCACAAAAAGAACAATAAAGCAGCTTTTCATCCTTATTCTTGGATCTCTCGTCACTCATACTCAACTACCGAATTCTAGTGCCCATGCGCATCGATAATATTAGACCGAACCGTCGAGCACAACCGAAAATAATGCTTTTTCATGAGTGGTTCACATTTAAATCGCTGAAGATTATCTATTCTGTGTCACCCTTCTCATCTGGGTCGGCACGAGAAGACAATACTTGATCGATAATTCCGTACTCAACCGACTGTTCTGCACTCATAAAATTGTCTCTTTCGGTATCTCGATCGATAATATCCTCTTTATTACCGGTATGAGAGGCAAGCAGCTTATTGAGGCGCTCCCTGACTGTGAGAATTTCCCTGGCATGAATCTCGAAATCGCTGGCCTGGCCCTGAAAACCGCCCAGGGGTTGATGAATCATGACCCGTGAATGCGGCAGACCATAGCGCTTTCCGGAGCAGCCACCGGCCAGCAGAATCGCCCCCATACTGGCCGCCTGGCCGGTACAGAGAGTGCTGACGTCGGGTTTGATAAACTGCATGGTGTCGTAAATCGCAAGGCCCGCTGTAACCGAACCGCCCGGGCTATTGATGTATAGTGATATATCCTTGTCCGGATTCTCGGATTCAAGAAACAGCAGCTGGGCAACGATCAGATTAGCCATATGGTCCTCGATCGGTCCGACTACGAAGATGACGCGCTCCTTGAGCAATCGAGAGTAAATATCGTAAGCCCGTTCGCCGCGTGCTGATTGCTCTACGACCATCGGCACCAGGTTGGCCTGGGGTTCCAAGTAATCAGGTCTGATCGAACTGATATCTGCGCTGCGAAGATTATCTTTCATCGAATATCCGGGGTTCCTTAGTGATTTAGAGTTTACCGTTCATCAAGTCGTCAAAACTGGCGTCCTGTTCGGTAACCTTGGATTTCTCCAAGATATGGGCAACAACCTGATCTTCAAGCACCATATTCTCGACGCCAGATCGTGCCTGCTGATTTTGTCGATAATAGTCGCGCACCTGATCTGGCTGCTCATATGCAATCGCCATCTCTTCGATGGTCGACTCCACAAGTGCTTGATCTAACTCGATTTTTTCCTTTCGGATGACTTCACCGATGAGCAGCCCAAGCTGTACCCGGCGGGTCGCCTCCACATCAAACAATTCTTTAGGGAAACTGCTTTCGTCAACCGACTCAGGATCCTGGCCCATACGCTGCGCGGCCTGTGTGCGCAGGCTTTGTACCTCTTCAGCGACCATAGCGCTAGGAGCGATAATTGCGTTGTGATCGAGCAAGCCAGACATCACCTTATTCTTGATATGCATTTTAAGCCGATCATCTTTCTCTTTTTCCATGTTGGCCCTGATATCAACACGCATCTTATCCAGATCGCCATCCTGAATACCAAATCCTTTGGCAAAATCCTCGTCGAGCTCTGGCAACTCCGGCTTGGATACCTTGGTAGCCTTCATGGTGAACTCCGCTTTCTTACCGGCCACATCCGCGCCGTGGTAATCCTCCGGAAAATTTACTTCGACGGTTTTCTGCTCGCTGGATTTAATGCCTTCGAGCCCAGCCTCAAATTCAGCCAACATTTGTCCGGTGCCAATTTCTACCGCCATATCCTTTCCCGCACCACCTTCGAACAACTCGCCATCGATACGCCCCTCGAAATCGACCATAACCTGGTAACCCTGCTTAGCCGCGCCCTTGGTTTCTTTCCAGCCCTTGCGCTGTTCGCGCAATTTCTGCAGCATTTCGTCGAAATCCTTGTCGGAAATCTCAACATTCGGTTTCTCCACCTCTATGGACGCCAGTTCCAGTGTCTCGATCTCCGGGAAAACTTCGAAAGTCGCCGTGTACGAAACGTCTTCGTGGTCTTCGCTACTCACCGAATCGATGCTTGGCATACCAGCGGGACGCACTTTTTCCTGCACTAGCGCTTCCTGATAGCTGGATTCGATGACCTCACCAATCACTTCCTGACGCACGTGGCCACCATATTTTTGCTGTACCACCTTCAGCGGCACCTTGCCGGGCCGAAACCCATCAATACGGACCGTTTTACTCAAGTCCCTGAGTTTCTTTTCTACAGCCTCGCTGACCCGTTCTGACGGAATTTGAACCGTCATTTTGCGTTCCAGGCCCTCAAGGGTTTCGATTGATACTTGCATGTTAAAATCTCGTGATTTTTACGGAGAAATAAGTTGTATTTTACGATAGGTCGAACTAAGTGCGTCAATTGTGAAGAAAGTGGTGCAACACCTGGAGTGAGCGATATCCCAAAGTGGCGCGGATTATACCCACGTCAATACCAATTGTCAGCCAATTTCTCGCTAGCTTGAGGGTGCTTCTGGAACCCTGTAGAAGTCTTCTGGATGGTTGAATCTTACCAGAGATATGGTGCGAAAGGAGAGACTCGAACTCTCAC
>JAAESG010000324.1 GCA_024229615.1 Gammaproteobacteria bacterium
ACCGGACAAACGGTGAAAGTTTTCGCGAATGCCTCGGCGGCTACGCCGCCTGCGGTTTACTTCGCTAAAACTTTCACCGTTTGTCCGGCCTTGACGCTTATTGAGCATTTAAACTCCGGATATGTTTCGAAAATCGATGCTTTCGGTCTTATGTAAGTGTCATTGGGGCCGGTAACAAATGAGTCTCGCTTGATTCAATCTCGAGATCCTTGTTTTCTCCAGGGAGACCCGTAAGCGGGGATCTTGCAATGACGGCGCTTTTTTAGATTTCCGCTTCCGCGGCCCCCCAGCGTGCGCTGGGTTGACGTATCGGAGTGACATTTCTAATTGTTGCGTCGATCGGTTGAGCTGACAGTCGGTTTTTGCCTCTCACCAAAAATATCTGGGTGTCCGCTTTGCCATTTTGCCAGCATCACGTTTCTATTCTGAAAACCTGTTTACTGGAAGGTATCTCATTTTACACGGTGGTTTAGTGTATCGTAATTACGTTTCCCCGGTTTAAATCCAGCGCCTGACTCGTAGCTTGTAGTCGAGATATGGCGCGCCGAATTTATGCTCGAGATACGCTTCTTCGCGTTTGATAACGAGGTGTTGCAAAAAGTATATCGTCGGTAGCAGACTGCAAACCACCCACCAACTGTTCAATATCACACCGATGCCGAGGGTGGCGATACAGAACGACAGGTAAATGGGGTTGCGGCTGTAGCGGAATACACCCCTCTGAATGATCGTGGTTGTCGGATGCCAGGGTTCGACGTGAGTCTTTGCCCTGAAAAAGTGGAGTAAGGTAATCGTGGCGAGCAACAGGGCCGCGACAATCAGTGCTGTTCCCGTCAGCCACAAGGATTCGCCTGCTACGATCGGCAGTGAGAATAAGCCTTCTATCAGGTAGGCGCAGCCGATGATCGCGAGAACCAGCAGTGGTGGCGGAAACTTCAAACCTGGCCCACGCTTGTCCTCGGGTTCAGACATTGAAAACTACGTGATTAACTACCCTTTGGACGGCCTTTAGGCAAGCGGGTCGCGCGGCGGCCACTAAGTTTTTCGATTTTACGCGCAAATTTGTTGTCCCCCAGGACCCATCCCTTCAGCGTGGACTCGGTGATCTGGTCGACCAGTGGAGCGCTGAGTTTTTGTCTAAACAGGGCGCGATAAGTCATTGCCCGTTGTTTGTCATCGCTGCCGAGATCGAGGTATTGCTTGTGCATGCTGAGCATTTCGTCGGTTTGGCCGAGCGCATTGTGGGCATAGCTACTCCAGCGATAATCTCCCGGCTTCTTGACCAGGCCGTTGCGCACCGGGTTCGACTCAATGTAACGGCTACAGCTTAGCAGATATTCCCTGCTGTCAATAACTGTGGCCCTGTAGCGCCCCTCCCACAGAGTGCCGTTGCCGTTGTAAGACTCGTTGTAATATTGTACGTAATTTCTTCCAATGGACTGGATTGCGCGGGAAACACTGTCGAGATTCTGTGGGCTCGCGAGTATATGCACATGGTCCGGCATCAGCACGAAGGCATGTACCTTGAGTTTGTAATTATACGCCGCGGCATCCAGGCAATCATGAAAATATTGGTAATCCTGATCCTCGAAGAAGATCTTTTGCCGATCTCTACCCTGCTGAATGATATGTTGCGGCTGATTTTTTATCGCGTACCGCGGTAATCTGGCCATGAAAAATACTCGTTAACTGGCAAAAGAGTTGCATTTTAGCACTTACAAATCATTTTTCCCCAATTGTTTAAATAAATGACAAAATTTTGACGCTTTGCCTAAATGTGGTCGCGAGGGATCGCCATTTCGTCCCAATCGCGTTGATTTACCAGTTCGTCACCTTCATAGGCACGTACGGTTGCCTTGATGTAAAAGTTATCAGCATCACATCGAAATTCACTTTCAGACTCGGTTCGAATTGACCAGTCGCCCCGATGCATCCAGCAGATATAGCGACTCAATGCACGGTGGCTGAGTGGATCATCGGCCGCGATAGTCCAGCGCTCGTCGTGCCGATGCCGGGTGCACATACCGTGATCTGGCACTTCGATTTCACCGCTGTCATCGATGACTCGATAATGTGATTCACCGGTCTGGAAATTCCGTTCTATCCAGCGCCGACTGAGCCCGGTTTCATTGTTTTTGTACTCTGGTAGCGGGTTTTCATCTTTAGGCTCCGCCTGTTCAAAAACATCGATTCCGGCCCTGACCGGCAGGGTAATGACCGAATCTGGGCCCAATTTTATGGTTGCGATAACCGCTTCCGGCGGTGGCATGATCATCGGCCAGTAGCTGGTCGAAAGCGCAACGCGCATTTTGTGGCCGCGCATGAAACGATAACCGCATTCATTGAGTTCAATTTCAACCGATTCCGATTTGCCGGGCGTCATCGGCACGGGATTTTCATTTCCATTACGATGTGCGAGGTTCAATACGCCCCAGCTAACCCGGGAAACTTCGCCATTTGGGTGAATATCGTTCAGGCGTACTGCGATATTCCCGAGTGGTTTATCGATAGATATTTTTAATCGTATGCGGGGTCGACCGAGGATCTCAATCGGCTGATGTAACTTTCCGCTATCGAATACCAGCGAACCGGAATCGTCCCGGCGCTGATCTGCGGGCATCTCTCCGTCGGCTTTCAGGGTAAAAAACTCGCCACAACTGGTGCCACAATCCTGCGGTGATTCCATCGGTTTTTCACGCGTTCTTCCGGGAATATCGAGTAACTGCCGATTCGGTGCGAGATAATAATTGCGTTCGCGCGTGTCGCGTGCCGGCAATTCCGCCTCGGCGACCCAGCGACCGGGTTCTACTTCGTGATGCAGCAGTGGGCGGGCGTCTTCGAGGATGTAGGCGCGGTAGGCGGGTAGTTTCTCGACGTCGTTGTCGATACCCTTGAGCCACTTGTCCCACCAGTTGATGGCTTCCTTGAGATAATCGAGGCGCGGCTTCGGCATTGCAAAGTGCGGGTACTTGTGAATCCATGGGCCATTGATCGCTTTGGCATTTTTAAGATGGGCCGCTGCCGCCGCTGGTGCGTTGACGTAACCATCCGCCCAACCCGAGATTACCAGTACGGGTATCTCAATATCGTCATAGTTTTCACTTATCGATCCATGCTTCCAGTAGTCGTCTTTGCGCTGATGCGCGAGCCAGTTAGCCAGCGGAAATGGCTGGGTGTTGAGTCGTTGCAACCAGGTTTCGCGCCAGTTCTCCCCGACCAGTTCCGGATCGGGTGGTCGGGATGCGTAACACAGCATTGTGCTCGACCAGAAAAAATTGGAGTAGAGCATGCAGCCGTTCTTGTAATGGACGTCGTCGTTGTAACGATCGACCGAGCTACCTATTGAGATGACGGCTTTTAGCGCCTGTGGTTTTAATGCTGCTATTTGCAGGCTATTGAATCCACCCCAGGAGATACCCATCATGCCGAGATTACCATCGCACCAGGTCTGACTGGCAATCCACTCAATCACCTCACAGCCGTCGGCAAGCTCGCGCTCCGAGTACTCGTCGTCCCAGTCGCCGTCAGATTCCCCACTGCCGGAGATATCAACGCGTACCCCGACATAACCCGCTTCCGCGAAAGCCGGGTAGTTACATTCGTCGCGTTGCGAAGTGCCATCGCGCTTGCGATAGGGAAGGTATTCGAGAATTGCCGGTGCGGGTGTTTTGGCGGCCTTGTTCGGCATCCAGATGCGAGCGGATAACTTACGTCCGTCAGACAATGGAATCCACTCGTTTTCCAGTACCTTGAAACCCGCTTTTTTCATTTTTCTTTACCCACCGCAATCAGAAATGATATTTTGCCTGCCCGAACAGGGCCCGGGCAAGCGTCATGGCGGTAAAGTGTAGCAGGATGGCTAGAGTAATGGACCCGCTGAAACCAGTTTCTTGCCGCCGTCGGTATCGGTGTATTGCTCGAAATTATCGATAAACAGCGATGCCAGTTTGCTGGCTTTAGTGCCCCATTCGGAAACGTCTTCGTAACTATTACGAGGATCGAGGATTTTCGCGTCGACCGAGGGCAGGTTGCCTGGGACACTCAGATTGAACACCGGCAGGGTTTCGCTGGCCGCAGAATCGATCGAGCCGTCCAGAATCGCGTCGATGATCGCGCGCGTGGCCTTGATTGAAATCCGTTTACCGCTGCCATCCCAACCGGTATTCACGAGATAAGCTCGGCTACCGAACTGATCCATTTTCCGGTTTAACACCTCGGCATACCGGGTCGGATGCAAAGACAGAAAGGCTTTACCAAAGCAAGCCGAGAAAGTCGGTGTGGGCTCGGTGATGCCGCGCTCGGTACCCGCGAGTTTGGCGGTAAAACCGGACAGGAAATAATACTGCGCCTGCTCCGGGGTTAACCTTGCAACCGGAGGCAATACGCCAAAGGCGTCGGCCGTAAGAAAAATAACCCGGTTGGCGTGCCCCGCTCTGGAAACCGGTTTGACGATGTTGTCGATGTGATAAATAGGATAGGAGACGCGCGTATTTTCTGTTTTACTGCCGTCACGGTAGTCGATGCTGCTGTCATCTCTGACCACGACATTTTCCAGCAACGCATCACGGCGAATCGCACGGTAGATATCGGGTTCATCGGTGGCATTCAGATCGATGACCTTGGCATAGCAACCACCCTCGAAGTTGAAGATACCGTCGTCGTCCCAGCCATGCTCATCGTCGCCTATCAGGCGGCGCTTGGGATCGGTCGACAGGGTTGTTTTGCCGGTTCCCGACAGGCCGAAGAAAATGGCTACGTCACCGTCTTCCCCGACGTTAGCGGAACAATGCATGGAAGGCATACCCCTGAGAGGCAGCAGGTAATTCATCATCGAGAACATGCCCTTCTTCATTTCGCCGCCATACCAGGTACCGCCGATAATCTGCATACCCTCGGTCATGTTGAACGCTACGAAGTTTTCCGAGTTCAGCCCCATGGTCCGGTAATTCGAGTTGGATGTCTTCGAGCCGTTCAGAACCACGAAGTCGGGTTCATAATCGGTCAATTCTTCGACGTTCGGGCGGATGAACATGTTGGTTACAAAATGCGCCTGCCAGGCAACTTCGGTGACGAATCGAACCTTGAGACGACTCTCGGGATTGGCACCGCAGAAAGTGTCGACGACGAACAACTTTTTACCCGATAGTTGTTTACTCACCAGTTGGTGCAGCGAACTCCAGGTCTCGTTGTCGATGGGTTTGTTGTCGTTATCCCCCTGGTCAGACCACCAGATTTTGTCCCGAGTCGTGTCGTCCCGTACCAGGTACTTGTCTTTCGGCGAGCGGCCGGTAAAGTCTCCGGTGTCGACGGCGATTGCTCCCGAATCGGTCTGCGTGCCAATTTCGAATCCGGCCAGATTATCTGCTGTTTCTTCCGTGAACAGGGTTTCGTAACTCGGATTATAGAGAATCTCTACGCTGTCGAGAATGCCGTATGGTGATAGATCCGGGGTAGAGGTCATATTACTTTCGATTAATTTTGCGGGAGTCGACATGTTGTAAATGCTCGAAAATTTGTAAATCAAACAGTATATAAGATTAGCTAAATCACAAGAACCAACAGTTAGCTATAAACATATAAACTAAGTATCCTCGAAAAACCAAATCTGCCCCGTGATCTGGCGCACACTCAGGCCAGCAATTCGCGAAATACCTCGACGACCCGGTCGATTTGTCGCTTTTCGATCACCAGCGGCGGCAAAAGTCGAATCACGTTTGGACCTGCCGGCAGCGCGATGATGCGCCGCTCGAGCAATTGAGCCAGCTTGTCCTGCACTTTTTGTTTCAGTTCTATACCGATCATCAGGCCAAGACGCCGCAGTGCACGAACCTGGCTGAGATCGGAGCTGTTGAGTTGGGTTTCAAAATAATCACCAAGCTCGGCGGCGCGATGCGCCAGGTTATCGCTCTGGTAGACATCGATCGCGGCCAGCGCCGCTGCACAGGCCAGCGGATTGCCGCCGAAGGTCGTACCGTGTAGGCCCGGCTCGATCTGAATGTCGGCATTCAACAGGGTTGCGCCGATCGGTACACCTCCACCCATGGCCTTGGCCACGCACATGATGTCGGGTTGCAGGTCGAAGTGATCGCTGGCAAAGAATTTACCCGTGCGGCAAAAGCCTGTTTGAATCTCGTCGATGATTAGCAGGACACCGCGATCCGTACACAGTTTGCGTGCCGCCGCGAGATACTCGGGCTGAATCGGATTGACTCCGCCTTCGCCCTGTACCAGTTCGAACATGACAGCAGCGGTATTGTCGTCGACCGCGGCATCGAGCTTTTCAATCTTGTTGAAGGGTACGTAGTCGAAGCCAGGTATCAGCGGCTGAAAGGCTTCGCGATACTTCGGCGTATAAGTCGCACTGACTGCTCCCATGGTACGACCATGAAAGCCACGCATCGCGGTGACGAAATTGGTGCGACCGCTATGCAGACGTGAAAACTTGAGCGCGGCCTCGATCGATTCGGCGCCCGAGTTACACAGGTATGCGCGGGTGAGACTGGTCGGTGTCACTTCGACCAGTTTTTCGAGCAGTTTCGAGCGCACATCGTTGTACATGATATTGGGACAGGTGATCAGGGTTTCGGCCTGCTGCTTGATTGCCTTCACCAGCCTGGGATGCGAGTGACCCAGTGAGGCGACCCCGATACCGCCAGCGCAGTCGATGTATTCCTGTCCTGCCTCATCGTAGAGGCTGGCGCCACTGCCGCGCACGGCGACGAGATCCCGTTTGGCCTGCAGGGGCACGCCGTACTCGTGTTCGAGGGTTTTGTAGTCAGTCATGAAATATGTGTCCCGGCGCCCGCGAGCGCATCGATGATGGGTTGCGTGCCGCGGCCATCGGCGATGATGACCCTGGTTTTACCGCCCTGGCACAAGCGTGTCAAAGCCAGCAGTTTGCGTTTGATACGACCCTCGACACTGGCTTCCCGGCTGTGCAATTCACTGACACTCATTTTCCCAACCAGCGAAGACTCGTCTGCGGGGTCATCGAGGAATCCGGGTGCCTCGATCAGCTGGAGCACGGTGTCGATATCGAGTGCGCGCGCGATTTGGGTGACGATGTCATCGTTTTCCGAATTGATCGCGAATCCGTTTTCGTCAACGATCGGTATCGTCAAAACCGGGCAGTAGCCATTTTCCAGCAACAGGTTTAACAACGCGCTGTTGATGCTGCGCGGCTTGCCGGAAAGATCGCGCTTGATCAGGGTTTTCCCATTTTCACGCACACGTATACCCTTGTTACGCTCGCCCTGAACCAGACGACCATCGAGACCACTGAGGCCTACGGCATTGATCTCGCTGCGCTGACACAGTTCGACGATCTGCTTGTTGCGCAGACCGGAGTAACTCATCATGATGACGTCCAGGGCATCCTGATCGGAAAACACACTGCTGTAACCCGACACCGAAGTCAGGATCGTTTTTTCGAGGCCGAGCCGCTGTGCCAGTTGATCGCGCAGGACGTTAGCGCCGTGCACGATGACAAACGGCTGTTCCAGCGTCGCCAGGTCGGAGATGGTGGCTTCCAGGTTGATCAGCTCGCCACCACCAATTTTTATCAGCATCATAGTTTTATCGTCGTGTTGTTATCGATCCGCGACCAGCCCGCTTCGCCGGCGAAAGGTCGAGAGCATACCAGATGCAGGTCCCGATCACGCTTCTGGTACATCTGGAAGTATTCCGGGTCCTCGCTATAGCTGGTGGACAGGC
Source organism: Gammaproteobacteria bacterium (assembly GCA_024229615.1). GTDB lineage: Bacteria > Pseudomonadota > Gammaproteobacteria. The sequence continues at coordinate 7,714 of JAAESG010000324.1, forward strand.
AGCTCTGTTCGCCGTCGGAGAGGATGATATTCATCGCGCGTACATAGCTGCTGCGTTTTTTGATGATTTCGACGGCCTTGTCGGTTGCGGCGTAAATATCGCCCTTGTCGAAGCGTCGAATATAGTTGTAGATTTTTTCGGCACCGATGCGGCCTTCCGACTTGATGCGCACGCCGCGCAATTCACCGTTAAATACGAACACCGATTCACCGTCGGAAAAGGGCATGTTGTTTTCGACTGCGATACCTTCATCACGAAATGCACTGCGAGCGTGCACCAGCAGTAGATGGGTCTCTCCGAATTGATTCAAATCGTCTTCCCAGATGGGTCGGATATCGTGGTACTGATGCCAGCCACTCGCGTCGCGCCAGGCACAGCCCCAGCCGTGACCCTGAAACTCGCGACTGTCGCGGGATAATTCGGCAAAGGCCTGAAGCAGGTGTGCAATCTGAAATTGCGATTCGGCGCGAACGTAGAGAATGCGGCACATGCCGGTTTTCGATCAGGGGTGTAACCCGGGGAATTCGAGCCCCGTGGTTTCATCGAATCCTTGCGCGATGTTAAATGCCTGCACCGCCTGACCTGCCGCACCTTTCATCAGGTTGTCGAGTGCGCTGATTACCACCAGGCGGTTGCTCAGCGGGTCGCGTTCGAAGCCGATGTCGCAGTAATTGCTGCCCGCCAGGATCTTCGGTTCAGGGTAACGATGGATGCCGCTGCGTTCCTTGACAATACGGATAAACGGTTCGTTGCCGTAGGCGCCACGATAAAGTTTCCAGATGTCTTTCTCTTCCAGATCCTGGTTGAGGAAGACATGACAGGTAGCGAGGATCCCACGCACCATTTCGATCGAGGTCGCCGAGAAATGGATATTGTCAGCGCCCAGTTCCTGCTGGATTTCGCCGAGGTGGCGATGAGCGGTCGGTTTATAGGAACGCACCGCGCCGCTGCGTTCCGGATGGTGGCTGCCTTCGCTGACGGCGTTGCCGCCCTGGCTGGAACCCGCTTTCACTTCGACCACGGCGGATTCGACGACGCCTGCCTGATACAACGGGTGCAGTGCCAGAATCGTCGCGGTTGCATTACAGCCGGCGCCGGAGATGCGTTTCGCGTTTTTCAGTTTGTCGCGATGCAGTTCTGCAATGCCGTAAACGAAATCGACGAGCTTGTGCGCGCAGCTGTGCGATTTGCCATACCAGGTTTCGTAGGCGCTATTGTCGCGTAGGCGAAAATCGGCCGAAAGATCGATCAAGGTTTCGGCAAGGTCTTCAAACTCGGACAATCGATTCATCATCTGACCGTGGGGCAGGCCGAGGAACAATACGTCGCAGGGCTCCAGTTCGGCGATGGGTACAAATTTCAGTTTGCAGATTTTACGCAGGTTCGGGTGTACGCTCGAGACCAGCTTGCCGGCGTGACGCTCTGAAGTCACCTGCCCGATTTCTACCTCTGGATGGAACAACAGGATGCGCAGCAAATCGCCACCGGTATAGCCCGAGGCGCCGACGATAGAAACTCTGATCATTTTTTTACCAAACCAACGATATAGTTTGCGACTACCTGCGGGATATCAACGCCGGTGGTGTCGATGCTGTTGCGAAATTCCATGGTGTAGTTGACTTCGTTGACCAGCAATTCCTGTTCGCATTCAAACAGATCGACTGCGACGATGCCGCCACCGACCGCTTTAGCCGCGGCGAGTGAGATTTCAGCCACTTCCGGCGTAACTTCGCATTTGCTCGCCTGCGCACCACGTGCGGTGTTGGTGATCCAGTGGTCCGAACTGCGGTAAATGGCGGCGATACAATCGTCGCCGACGACGAAACTGCGAATGTCACGACCCTGTTTTTCAATATATTGCTGTATATAGAAAATCGAATGGTGATAACTGCCGAGAACGGTTTTGTGTTCAAGCACGGTTTCTGCGGCATCGCGGTCGTTGATCTTGGAGAGTAGTCTGCCCCAGGAACCGACCGCCGGTTTCAGTACTACCGGGTAACCCAGGTCTTCGATGGCTTCAAGCGCGGATTCCTCGGTAAACGCGACCCTGCTCTGCGGTTGGGCGATTCCGTGGTCCTTGAGTGCCGCGGTCGTCAATAGCTTGTCTCCGCAGATCTGCGCGACCTTGTGGGAATTAACGCAGCAGACACCAGCGCTTTCGAACAGGCGTAAGGCGTGTAATGCGCGTGAATGATTGATCGAACGTTCGACCAGGATATCGATATCGGGGGCGCTGTGAAAATCCATGATCAGTTTACGATCGTCGATCATGACCGGCTCAACGCCGGTCTTATGAAAGGCCTCGATGAGTAGCTTTTCCTCTTTTCGGATCAGCGAATGCAGCAGACCGATTTTCACTGACCCCAGTCCTCTTCGGCGGAAGGCGCTTCGGCCAGATCGACCGGATCGATATTTTTCAGTTCGAGTTCCGCGCCACAGTCTTCGCAGACCAGTAACTCACCCGCAATCGCATCATCGGCCACTTCGACTTCGGCCGCACAAATCGGACATTCTCCCATGGTAATCCCCACCTGTTTATTGGAAAGTCGGGTATTTTATGCGTTTGCAGGCGTGCAGGGAAGCGGGTTTTAATGCCGTAATGTTAATCTCCCTGAAGGAGTACTAGGCTATGGTGCTGTTACCGTTCGTGATGGCAAGGTCGTGGGTCAGTCTCCCAGCCGCGTGATAGTGAATCGTGACCCGACCGAACTTACCGAAATGGAGGCGATCCAGGATGCGGCAAGACGCCTCGCTAGCCGCGACCCCGGTAACACGCTCGACTCTTTCTTCACCTCCCTGTCCAATGTGCGAGGTGGCTGCTTACTGGGCAGGTACAGGTGGTTTATGGCCGGGGCGCGATTGATGGCGGCCGTCCGAGCCTGTGTGAATAGTTAAGCGATTGCTGGATCAGGTTTTTACGGGGACCACCAGTACCGGAAGATCGCTGATATGGATCAGTTTGCGTGCCGTCGACCCAAGGAAAACCGAACCTAGCTTGTCTCCGGTATGGGTTCCGATCACGATTAGATCGGCATCCTTGGTCGTTGCATACCGCACAATTTCTTCGGCGGGGTGGCCACTCACTGCGGCCACACTGGTGACCAGCCCTGAATCATTACCCAGTTCTTCCTGATAAAACGCATGCAGACCCTTTTTCATCTCGCTCAAGATGCTTTTCATATCATCCTTGTGGATACTGTCTATCTTGTCCGGCATATAAAGTTCCAGCACCGCCATACCGGTGCTTCCCAGCGGTTCAGCCACGTGCATCATGATGATACCGGCCTGGTAGTGACGGGCTAGACTGATGGCATGTCTGAACACTGGGCGCATGTGTTGTCCCATGTCGGTGGCATAGAGAATAGTCTTGTATTTAGGAATGCTCATGATGTTGTTCTCGAAAGTGTTATCAAATACGCGTGATGCCTCCCTGCATCACGCCTGGTCCGTCATGCAGAGGGTTACTTTGTGATGATTTCGGGCCCCATCATCAAGGTGGGCAGCCAGCTCGAAACAAAGGGCACGTATGTTACGATAATCAAAAACAGGAACATGACGCCTAGCCAGGGAGCGGCTGCCTTGACTACGCCCATCATCGACATGTTGGCGACCCCCGCGGTGACAAACAGGTTCAATCCCACCGGCGGCGTTATCATGCCGATTTCCATGTTGACCACCATGATGATTCCGAGATGAATCGGGTCGATACCAAGCGCAATCGCAATCGGAAACACCAGTGGGGCGACAATAATCAGCAAACCGGAAGGCTCCATAAACTGGCCACCGATCAACAACAGAATGTTAACCACCACGAGGAACATGATAGGCCCGAAGCCTGCCGAGAGCATGGCCTCGGTGATCATTTGCGGTATACGCTCCTCGGTCAGCACATGTTTCAGGATTAGCGCGTTGGCGATAATAAACAGCAGCATGATGGTCAGCTTGCCGGCTTCGAACAAGCTGTGCTTGGTATCTCTGTGCCAGAGTATCGAGAGTGATCGCCATAGAATCATTACGCCTCCCGCGCCGGCTTCCTTGAACGGCCCCATATCCCGATATATGAAATTAGCGATCAGGAAGGCATAGATTGCCGCTACCGCGGCGGCTTCGGTCGGTGTGAAAACGCCACCGTAAATTCCGCCTAAGATAATCACGATGAGCAGCAGTCCCCAACTGGCATCGCGCGCAGCATCTATGGTCTCACCCCAGCCAGCCCAGGGTTGTGCCGGCAGATTTTTGTAACGTGCCACGACATAGATCGCCAGCATCAACATGCCACCGGCGAGTAACCCGGGTATGACACCGCCCAGAAACATACGACCGACCGATACATCAGTGGCCGCGGCATAGACCACCATGACTATGGATGGCGGAATTAAAATGCCGAGGGTACCAGCGTTGCAGATCACACCGGCGGCAAATTCCTTGGTGTAGCCGACCTGAAGCATGCCTGCGATGACGATGCTACCGATTGCGACTACCGTAGCCGGTGATGAACCGGAAAGCGCGGCAAACATCATGCACGCGAAAACCGATGCCATTGCCAGTCCACCTCTAAATGAGCCGACGACCGCAATCGCAAACCGGATAATGCGATGCGCGACCCCGCCGGTTGACATGAAAACCGAAGCGAGGATGAAAAAGGGTATCGCAAGCAGGGTATAGTGGCCTTCAAATGCTGAAAACAGCGTTTGCGCGACTGACGCGAGAGAGCCGTCTGAATGCATTAACAGGAAGATGATGCTGGAAAGACCGAGTGAAACAGCGATCGGGACACCGATCAGCATCAGGCCGACCACCATGAGGAAGAGCAGTAGAATAGCCATTATTCGCCCCCCTTCTTATCGTTCTCATGCGTTGGTTCCTGTGATTGCTCCGGTGCTTCCTTGTGGCTCAGTTCTTCCTCGTAGGCGATGGCTTCTTCGAGCTCATCCTCGACCTCATGACTGGCAATAATTTTGTCCAGATCTCCGGTCAGAACTCGCCAGCCAAGTTGGATAAATCGAAAGGTCAACAATGCCATGCCTAACGGCAACGCCAGATAGGGGATAAATCGCGGTATCTTTTCGTAACGTTCTCCTTCATTGAACCAGTCCGCCAGGAACATCATGGCCTCGGGCATTGGAATATCTTCGGTTTCAAGCCAGGCGCGTTTAGTGGCGAAGGGATACCAGTAGTCCCAGGAACCGATCAACAACATGATCGAGAATGCCAGGCAGGCTGTTACCGACAGTATCGCCAGGAGTTTTCGGGTACCCGGAGAGACCATGTTGATAACGATGTCCACGCCTATGTGCACATGCTTTTTGACCGCGTAGGAAGCGCCCATCAGCACCAGCCAGGCGAACAGAAATACGGTAAGTTCCAGAGCCCACAGGATGTTGGAGTTGAACAGGTATCTTGCAATGACGTTTGCAAACGTGATCAGTGTCATCAAACCGAGGCAAACGGCGATGCTGGTCTCCTCGATTTCGTCGATAATATGTCCGTACTGGGTCTTGGCTTGCTCAATCACTGGATATCCCCCTTTAAATCGCCCTCATCGAGAAGGCTAGATTTCCACTACTGCGCGAAATTTTGTTTTTCTAGACAGGCGACCGCATCAACGGCCGCCTGTTCTTTCCTCTACCAGGGTAGAGAACTATGACTTGTTGGCTTTTAGCGCCGCGTCCATCAGGTCCTGGCCGATATCTTTTTCGAATTTTTTCCACACCGGCTTCATCGCCTCTACCCACTCCTGACGCTGTGCTGCCGTTAGCGTGCGTACGGTGCCACCCGCCTTGACGATATTCTCCTTGTTGGTGTTGTTAACATTGGTCGACTCGCCGTTTCGCAATGCAGTAACTTCGTGCAGGATTGTTGAAAACTGGTCGCGCACGTCGGCAGGTAAATCTTCCCACCATTCATCAGAGGTAACCACGAGGTAATCGATGATGCCGTGGTTGGTTTCGGTTACGCCATCCTGGACTTCGAAAAACTTCTTGCCGTAGATATTCGACCAGGTGTTTTCCTGGCCATCGATAACCTTGGTTTGCAGTCCACCATATACTTCTTTAAATGACATTTTTTGTGGGCTTGCACCGAGCTGTTCGAATTGTGCGACCAGCACGTCGGAGGCCTGCACACGAAATTTAAGACCCTTGGCGTCACCCGGTGTAATAAGCGCCTTACTCGCTGACATCTGTTTCATGCCGTTATGCCAGAACTCGAGACCCTTCAGGCCGCGACGGCGCATGGCGTTCTTCAGCTTCTCGCCATCGCTGGAGTTTTGAAAGCGGTCAACTGCATCGATATCTTCAAACACAAAAGGAAGGTCAAAGATACGAAACTTCTTGGTGAATTTTTCAAACTTGGACAACGAGGGTGCTGCCAAATGAACATCACCATTGAGCATTGCCTCGAGCACCTTTTTATCATCGTATAGCGTCGAATTGGGGAATACCTGCATGCAGGCCTTGCCATTCATTTCATCGTTGACGCGTTTTTCCAGCAGCGATGCGGCAATCCCCTTGGGATGCTTGTCGGTGTTGGTGACATGGCTGAATTTGATGACGATTTCGCCCGAATCACAATTGGCCATTGCGACGCCGCTGGACATGCTGATTATCAATAGTGCGCAACTGGCTGCAATTAAATGGGGTTTCATATTTTTCTCCTCGATTGGGTTTGGTTTCAAGTCTTGAAAGTAGACATTATTACCATACTGCAAGGTCTGTGCCAGACAACTGTTACGGTTGCGATTAAAGACGGGAATTGTTTGTCAAACCTGCCCGTTACAACCTGAGCTTCAATCTAAGTAATTGAAAAATCTGGAGTTAAATTTTAATAGAAATTTGCCTGGAGTGAGTCCGGGATTTTGGACTCGATCGATATGCTGGTTGATATTCAACTTGATTTGTCACCTTATTCGCCCAAAGACTTAATCGTAATGGGTGGGTATCCACCCATTACGACGGTTTGAAGTTATCCTTGTCGATATCGTACTTGCGCATCTTTTCATACAGTGTTTTGCGGGGTGTACCGAGCGTATCGACAGTAGCATTGATCGAACCGTTGCACTCCAGCAGCGCTTTTTCGATCAGGCTTTTTTCGAACCATTCGACACGCTCGTGCAAGGTCATCGATTTATTTATCGCCGGGATGCCGATCAGTTGATCGAGTTCCAGTCCGGAAGCCGCGCCCATTAGTACGAAACGCTCGGCTGCATTCTTGAGTTCACGTACGTTGCCGGGCCAGTCTTTTAAAACAAGTTGCTGTACCTGTTCGGGGTCCAGTGTGTCGAGTTCGCACTCGTGCCGGGCTGCGGCGATGATGGCAAAGTGGTGAAACAGCAGCGGAATGTCTTCTACGCGCTCGTGTAATGCCGGCAGCGTCAACGTAATAACATTCAGGCGATAATAGAGATCTTCCCGAAAGTTGCCTTCCTCGGCAGCCTGTTTCAGATCGATTTTAGTCGCGGCGATAACCCGCACATCGATTTTTACCCGTCGATTCGCACCGAGCGGCTCGACCTCGCGTTCCTGTAGTACGCGTAGCAATTTTACCTGCAAGTCTATTGGCATACTCTCGATTTCATCGAGAAACACCGTACCTTTGTTTGCAAATTCAAATTTACCAACGCGTGCCTTGCTGGCGCCGGTAAATGCGCCTGCGGCGTGCCCAAATAGCTCGCTTTCGATAATTTGCTCGGGTAGGGCACCACAATTTATTGCGACGAAAGGGGCCTCCCTACGTTCGCTGATTTCGTGCAGGTTACGCGCTACCAGTTCTTTTCCGGTACCGGTTTCTCCGAATAACAAAATGTCAGCCTGAGTGTCGGCGAGGTGCGCCACCTGATTGCGTAACTGCTGTATCGCCACGGATTTCCCGACGACGCGTTGCCCCGGCGCATTTTGTAGAGCCAGTTCCATTTTCAGGTTTCGATTTTCGAGAATCAGCCGGCGTTTTTCCAGGGACTTGCGGATGACTTCTATCAAATTGTCGGGTGCAAAGGGTTTCTCAAGAAAGTCGAAAGCGCCATCGCGCATCGCCTGAACCGCGGTTGCAATATCGCCCTGACCGGTAATCAGAATGATTGGTATTTCCGGATCGATTTCCTTGGCGCATTGCAGCAACTCCAGTCCGGATAAGCCGGGCATTTTGATATCGCTGACGATGACGCCAGTGAGCTCGGCATCGATTTTTGCGAGTGCACTTTCGGCGTCGCCAAAGCTGTCCACCTCGAAACCTTCCATCTGCAGCGATTGCACGGTGGATTTGCGGATGAATTTGTCGTCGTCAATAAAAACGATGCGCGCCTCGATATCACTCATTGGCTAAATATAACCTAAAGCTCGCGCCGCCCGAATCAATATTGGCGGCTTCGATTCGTCCGCCAAGAATTTCCATGATGCGATAAGAGATCGACAGGCCCAGTCCCAATCCCATTCCCAGTTCTTTGGTGGTAAAGAAGGGATCGAACACGTTTTCAATCACGTCATCTGCCAGGCCCGGTCCGCTATCGCTGACGCGGAGTACGACTACCTCGGCGTCACTGCTGGCTTCGATATCGATACGCGGTTCTCCCACTTCGACCATCGCGTGGATCGCGTTACTCAAAAGATTGACCAGGACCTGATTTAATAGCAGGGGATCGGTTTGTATCGATAGTTCTGGACTCACCTGCGTGTTTAGTTCAATCGATCTGGACTCGATGTCGCGCTGAAACATGCCCAGCGCCTGCGCCACCGCCTGCGAGACTGAAACCTGGCTGCGTTCTCCGCTGGATTTACGTGTAAAACCCCGCAACTGCGAAATAATGCCGGCCATGCCATCAGTGATTTCGTTAATTTCCTGCAGGTTGCCCTTGACCTCATCGAGCTGATTGCGTTCGAGAAAGCGTTGGGCATTTTCGGCATAGTTGCGCAGCGCAGTCAGGGGCTGGTTCAATTCATGGCCGATTCCGGCTGACATTTGGCCTAGACCGGCGAGTTTGGCCGCCTGAATCAGTTCCGCTTGCGTATCGATCAGGGATTGCTCCGCCTTTTTGCGCTCTTCTACCTCGTTTTGCAACTCCAGAGTTCTTTGCTGTACGCGTTTCTCGAGGAGTTCTGTGGATCCCTGCAATGCCATGCGCCGCTGCCGATTGGTCAGATAAAGTACTATCAACAGGAGCAGGATCAGCATTGCGAATCCTGCCACCGATGTGCGTAGAATTTGAATATCCCTAAGCGGTGCCAGATTAGCAAACAGATGGACAGTCCACCCGGCATCGGCTATTTTTTGCGACAAATGCAGGAATTGATCCGGCCGGGATTGTGTGTTGCTGGCAAATGATATGCGAGTGACGTCTTGCTCCAGTTTGTCAAGCTGCTCCATCTGTAAAGGCCGAATTGATTTACCCAGGTAGCGCCGTGAATCTTCTATCCGGGCCATGCGGGTTTTATCGATGGGTCGCAAACTGTGATAAGTCCACTCGGCCTGGGTCGATAAGAAAACAATGCCGTCGTCATCGGTGACCACGAAGTGATTACCCTGGTCAGCCCAGGCAGTCTCTATCTCAGCCAGACGTATTTTAACGACAACCACCCCGATTACCGATTGCTGGCTCAGGATCGGGTATGAAAAATAATATCCACGCTGATGCGATGTTGTGCCGAGTGCAAAGTAACGGCCGGTATTTCCCTTTAAGGCCTGCTGGAAGTAGGGACGAAAGTTAAAATTCATGCCTATGAACGAGTGGTCCAAATCCCAGTTGCTGGATGCCAGTGTGGTGCCTTTCTGATTCATCAGGTATACATCCGAGGCACCCGAGGTAGTGGCGACAGCCTTGAGGTAGCGATTGGTTTCATTTAACACTTCAGATCCCGGCTGTTGCAATAGCTTCGACAGTCGATAGTTGGTGGAGATTAATTTCGGCAGGTGTTCGTATTTATCCAGCGTCGCTGTTAGATTCGACACAAAAAGAGTCAGTCGGTTTTGAGATTGATCGGCAAGCTCTGTTATGGCCTGTTGTCCGATGGCCCGGTAGCTCCAGCTCAGGCTCAGGATTAAAATAATCAACAGTCCTGTTGCGTATATCCACTTTATGGTGACTGATTGGGGCATCCGCTACTGCGATCGATGTTTAGTCATTACTAAACTGTTTATGACTGCCATCACAATAAGGTTTACTGGCACTGTGTTTACACTGGTACAGGTAATAATCTTTGCTGCGCATCGCAGTGAAAGATCAGCGGTGTAAATTCACTGCCTTGGTGTGAGCCATCACAAGATGGCTGTTTGCTACTCAGCCCGCAGATGCAAAAAAAGTACTTGTTGTCTTTCTCCAGCGATACTTTGGCGGACTTGTTATCCGCGACAGTTGGGTTGCTCATCTTTTTCTCTTTAGCCACTGACTATCGGGGCAAGGATATCATGATAAGCTATTACGCTTGAGAAATTATGCCAGCAGCCACTCACGTTTTCCCATGTCCGCTACTCTCGTTATTCAATCTCATCGTGATCCGCTGCCTTTCGATTGGTTGCAAGCCTGTCTCGATTCGGTCGCCGCCTGGGCGCGGGCGAATGAATACGATTATCGCTTTATCGATGACCGACTTTTTGATTTGCTAGCCCCTGATCTGCGCGAGAAAAATTGCCAACAACGGGTTATCGCGAGCGACCTGGCACGACTCAGATGTCTGCAACAGGGGCTTGCCGAGGGTTACGATTGCGTGATCTGGTGTGACGCCGATTTCCTGATTTTCAAACCGCGAGACTTTATACTGTTGGAAGCAAACTTTGCCCTCGGTCGCGAAGTCTGGGTACAGCATGATGTACGGGGCAAGTTACGAACCTATATCAAGGTACACAATGCTTTCCTGATGTTTCGCCGCGGCAATCACTTCCTCGATTTTTACGCTGATTCGGCCGAGCGCCTGCTGCGCCTTAATCAGGGGCGCGTGGCGCCACAATTTATCGGCCCGAAATTGTTGACTGCCTTGCACAACATCGTTCAGTGCCCCGTGATGGAAAGCGCCGGTATGTTGAGCCCCCTGGTGTTGCGCGACCTGGTCTCATGTCAGAACGACGCCTTACGATTAATGCAGCAGCAATCATCGGTGAAGCTGGCAGGCGCCAACCTTGGCAGTTCATTGACGCTACGCGAGGGAATTGGCGACGAGGAGATGGAAGCCATCATCGAGCATTTAGTGACCAAGGGATTGTAAGATTCACTATCTGGAATTTGACCGGTAATAAGATCAGGCCTGCAAAAAATTCAACGGTTTGACCGGCAGGCTCAATGGCTAAATGATGGCTAATTCTGATCAGGTAACGGTAATCTGAAATCGTACCCCGCTTCAATCTGAATCGCGAGGTCAATCAGCGACTCATCGCCAAAGTGCCTGCCGACCAGCTGGGCGGCAATCGGTAATCCTTCGCTGTGTATGCCGCAGGGCAGGGTGATCGCCGGGTGCCCGGACATATTGAAGAAGGAGGTATAGCGGGTAATGGCGTTTCCGACGGGTTCGGAAATACCATCAACCGATACTTCGACTGCACCGATTTTTGGGGCTATCACCGGCGTCGCCGGTGTCAGCAATACATCGACTTCGCCGAAAATCGCGTCCATGTCGCGTCGGTAAGATTCTATGAAGCGCTTGGCGCGAATATATTGCTCTGCGAGCAAGCACTGTCCCAATGCCAACCCGGCACGAAAATCCTGGCTGTACAATTCACCCCGCTGCTGTAGATACCGATTGTGGTAAGACAACGCTTCCGGCATTTGTACGGTCAGCGAAACCGTTCTGCTGTATTCCATCGATGGCATCGCGACCGCTTTGAATGTGGCACCACCGGCGCGCAGAAAAACCATCAATGCATCGATGCTGTCGAGAATTTCACTATCACAGCGTTGATAAAAGAATGTTTCCGGGATACCGATCCTGTACCCGGCCAGTCTGACTTTATCGGGTTTGCGAAAGTTAGTTGCCAGGGTTTCAAAAATTGTCGCGGCGTCGGCGGCATTGCGAGTCAGACTGCCGACGTGGTCAAGTGTCCACGAGTAAGGAATCACGCCTTCGGTGCTGATGCGCCCAAAGGTCGGCTTGAAACCTACCAGGCCACAAAGGGCAGCGGGTGCACGCACCGAGCCGCCGGTGTCGGTACCGAGTGACGCCGCACAAAGGCCAAACCCAAGCGCCGCGGCCGAACCACTGCTTGAACCGCCGGCGAGGCGCGAATGGTCGTAGGGATTTGGTGCGGTTCCGTAGAGGGCGTTTTCACCGGTCGCTCCATAGGCAAACTCGTGCAGGTTGTTCTTGCCGATGAAGATCGCGCCAGATCGATTCATTCGCCTGACGGTCTCGGCGTCATCCTGGGCGATGTTATCCTGAAGTACTCTCGACCCGCCCGTGGTGACCAGACCCTCGACATCGAACAAATCCTTACAGGCATAGGGAATACCACAAAGCAGGGAGGCTTCATCGAAATTTGAATCCAGCGCCATAGCCCTTTGACGGGCTGTGTTGATATCGAGCGAGATGAAAGCCTTGCTGGTGTCAGCGAAACGCTCAATCCGCTCGGCATATAGATTGACCAGCTCGGTCGCGCTGATTTCCCGCTCGCGCAGGCGACTGGACAGATCGCCAATCGTGGCGAACGCAAGCTTGGTGGTCATACCTCGGTAATATCCGCCGCCGGCGGGGTCGATCCGAGGTCTATACTACGCAGTACCTCGAGCTGATCGAGCAACTCCTGGAGGCCGGTAATAATGCCGAGCCTGGGATCGACCAGCTCTGAAATTTCAGCATCGTCCCAGGCATAACTACCAAACTGATCACGAATACCGATCAGGGTTTCTTTGCTGAGTTTCTTCATCAGGATATATCTATTTCTGCTATTTATCCCGGCCGAGTTTACGCTAGTATCGACGTATTCCCAATCTGAATTGCGAACGAATACCGATGCCAAAAATTCTGACTCGACAGCAAATCGATCAGTACCCTGAAACAGGGTTTAATGCTCCGTTCGAGGTCATGTCCGTAGACCAGGCCGGCGCGTTCACGGAACGCTATCGCGATTCGCAACGTCGGCTTGGTGTTGCACTGCAGGGCACTGTGCTACCAGGTGGCAGGCGGGTTCTGGGTAAAAGTTACTCGATGTCGATTCGGGGCGATGGTATGTAATCCGACTTTATCGAACTGAAACGACCCCGCTGTGATTTGGATGCGGACGCGGTAGCCGAACGTGAACGGGTCAATCGCAACTGGGCTAATATTCTTTACCGGCGCGCTCGCAGCAAACGCGCCTACTAACCTGACAGGGGCATGATGATGACTGTAGAAATTTCCGACGATGACAAAATGATGCTTGAAAGTCTTTACTGGTGGGATATCCCTACTTTGTTCCGCTGTCCGATCGAGCGAGATCCCGAGCAACTCGATATCGCCCTGGTCGGGGTGCCGCATTCCACCGGTAATGGCACCACCGAGCGAGATCAGCATCTGGGGCCACGCGCAGTGCGCGACGTTTCCGTGATGGCGCGCCGTGTACATACCGAATTTCAGCTCGATCCGTGGAATAGCTGCCGTATCGGTGATATGGGGGATGTTCCACTGCCTGAGGCGAACGACAATGAGCGCTGCGTCGAACGCATGACCGATTTTTTTCGCACTATCGACGCGGCGGGCACGAGACCGGTATCGATCGGTGGAGATCATGCAATTACCGGTGGAATCATCCAGGCGATCGCAGGCGAGGGCGCCCGGCTGACGGGCGGCAGAAAAGCTGCATTTCTGCATTTCGACGCGCATACCGATGCCTACGAACAGGTTCCGCATTTCCTCGGTGCAAAGAAATCCGCAGCGCATTGGGCCGCTTACCTGGTGCGTGCCGGGCTGATCGATTCAGCACACAGTGTGCAGATCGGGATGCGTGGTAATCCGCGCACGCTCGACTGGTGGAAAACCAGTTCCGATCTCGGTTACGAGGTGATTCCGATCAAACGCTATAGAGAACTGGGTTCGCAGAAAGTCATGCAAATGATTGGTGAACGCATCGGTGATACACCACTTTACATCACCTTCGATCTGGATTGCATGGATCCACTGGTGTGCCCGGGCGTAGCCAATCTCGAAGTGGGCATTCAGGGATTTCAGGTAGACGAGGTGATGGAATTGCTGCGATGCGTGCGCGGAAAAAATATTATCGGTGGCGACGTTGTCTGTCTGATGCCAACCAGGGATTCGCCGAACAGGCAAACTGCACATTTTGCCTCAGCCGTGATGTTTGAAATCCTGAGCCTGATTACCGACGGTATCGGCAATCGCTGATTCCTGATGTCTTGGAAGTGTTGTAAATCGACACCCTAATGCTCGAATGTTGAGCGAGGCGCAAAAAGCCGAGTTCTGGGAAACGGAGTAACCCTGATGAAATCGGCGCTGTCTGCTGCCGAACTGGAAGCGCTGCGTTAACAGTGCCGATGCGGGATCGAGCAAGCGCGTCAACAGGCTAGCTGTAAGAAAATTGTTCCAATTTTTCGGCTAGTGGGCCAGCAGCAATGACACCGGTGCCTGTTTGAGCAAATCGCGGGTTACACCGCCGAGAATAATCTCACGCAAACGAGCATGGCCGTAGGCTCCCATGACGATCAGATCGGCATTCATATCGGCGGCCTGGCCAATAATGGCGTCGGTTGTACTCAAATCGGTATCACTGATGCCGCTTGAAATCGACTCGATACCGTGGGACTCCAGGAACCTGGAGAGCTCCAGTGCGTGTGGATGACCGCGTGCCATATCGCTACTACCATCATTTGGTTCCGAAGATAGTACTACCACGGTATCCGCAGCGGTCAGGAAGGGGCTTGCTTCACGTAGTGCACGCGCCGACTCGCGGCTCGCATTCCAGGTCAATAGTACTCGCTTCCCCGGGGTTTCTACATTTCCGCTGTGCGGCACCACCAGGCAGGCACAACCGCCCTCGAACAATAATGCATCGGCGAGTCCGTAACTGGAATTGTCCGGGTCGTCAGGCTGGTCCTGACCCAGCAGTAGCAGGTCGGCATACTTGCTATGTTCACGCAAAATCGGGATCACCTGTCCTTCGAGAACATGGGATTCCATTGAGACCCCGGTTTCGACGGCGAGCTGTTGATATTCCGCCAGGGTTTTCTTTGCCCGCTCAATTGCTTTTTCGGTGACGTCAGTGATCAGGTCTACACTGATCTGAGCTTCGACATAGGAAGGTACGATATAGTCCGGCACCACGAACAGGCCAGTGAGTTGCGCATCGAGGTTTTGCGCTAGCTTAAACGCGGTTTTGAGGCGATTCTGGCAACCGCTACTGTGGTCCAGGTGAATAAGTAAATTCTTGAAATCCATGGTAATTCTCCGATGGTCAGTTAAGAATATGATGGTCGAGAATGGCGGTCAGGATATTGATATGAGTCAACCTCCAATCGAGTTTACAGATCGCTAATGCCGCTTGATATCACAGTTGGCGATGCTGGACTGGCATCAATATTGTTACCAAACGCAGGAAGTTGTTATTCCTGATCCATGACCCAGCGGATCGCGCGTTGGTTCAGCTCGTGGGCTGAGTCGAGACCCAGTTTTTTCTTGATGTGTGCCTGGTGGGTTTCGATAGTCTTGATACTGAGGTTGAGCTGCTCGGCTATCTGACTGCTTGAGACGCCCTCTCCAATTAATTCGAAAACCTGTAACTCTCGATTGGAAAGACTGTCGATGTCGCGCTTTTCACCCGTCGAATCGACCATGCCGCTGAGCAGGCGGTCGGTCATGTGCTGACTCAGGTACACCTTGCCACTCAAGACTTGTCGAATGGCGCGGATAATGCTGTCCTGGGCTTCCTGCTTGTTGATATATCCGCGCGCGCCTGCCGCGAGCACGCGTTCCGCGTATAGCGTCTCGTCGTGCATCGAGGCGACCAGCATCAGGATGCTTTTGTTGCGTGACTTGATGCGTTCTATCAGGTCGAGACCACTGCCTCCGGCCAACGACAAGTCGATGATTGCGAGGTCAGGACTGGTGGTCTCGACCTGTTTCAGGGCCTCGGCCATATCAGCGGCTTCTCCGCATACCTCGAGGTCCGGGCAATCGCCGATTAGCTGGGCAAACCCGGTACGTACGAGGGGATGATCGTCGACTATCAGGATTCGTGTCATAGTGTATTCAAGTTACTGGTTCTCGACCCTAAAGTAACATTTTACTTCGGTACCCTCATCATACGTGGATTTGATTTTAAGTTCTGCGTCAATCAATCCACAGCGATGTTGCATGATACGCAACCCCAGCCCCTGGGATTTTATGTCAGCTTGTCTGAACCCAGGGCCATTATCTCGAATCGACAGGTATCCGCGGGCTCCTTCGAGGCCCACCTCTATCTGAATCTGCTTTGCCCCGGCGTGTTTTATGGCATTGTTGAGCGCTTCCTGGGCAATACGATAAAGATGCAAGGCACTGCTATTGTCGGAGATACGAACCCGGTCGTTAATGCTCAACTTGATCGAAACGCTGCTTTGAAAGCGAGCCTCCTCGACCAGTTTTACCAGCGAATTGGTAAATCCTTCGATATCGATATCGACGGGCATCAGGCCGCGCGATAGCGCTCGGACCTGTGAGATCGATACTTGTAATCCCTTTGCAAGCTTAGAGGCCAGTGCGTGTTCGGGTTTACTGGCCTTGTTCAACAGGCTGGTTGCGAGCAGGCCGAGACCGGTCAACTGCTGGCCCAGACCGTCGTGTAATTCCTGCCCTATGCGTCGCTGTTCGGCAATCGGGATCTCGAGGATCTCACGCTGCAATTGCTGTTGTTCGCTGATATCCATAATGACTCCGGCAAACAGGCGGGCATCACTGGTTTTGATATCGCCGACCGAAAGATAGATTGGAAAACGAGTGCCGTCTTTACGTATTGCGGTGAATTGACGTCCGATACCGATAACCCTGGCCATACCGGTCTGCAGGTAAGCTTGCATGTAACCATCGTGGGCAAGGCTATACTCTTCCGGCATCAGGCAGTTGATCGAGCGGCCGTGCAACTCTCTGGGCTTGTAACCGAATAATTTCTCGACCGCGGGATTTACGAACTGGATCATGCCTTTGGTGTTGGCGATGACAATGCCTTCGCGAGCGGTTTCGGCCAGCGTCAGAAAGGTTTCCGCCTGTTGGTCAATAGTCTGTTCAATCGGTCTTGAAATTCTGAAAAAGATGCGGCTTGCAATAAAGATGACGAGTATTGCTACACCGATTGCGAGTAAACCCGCGCGAAGAAATGGCTTGCGGATTTCGCTGATGTCGATTTTCGCGACCAACCCGAAGTCGAGTATTGAGACTGGCTCATAGGCCGCGAGCACTTCGACCCCTCGATAGTCCAGCCCGGTCAGTATGCCGGATTTTCCGGATAGCGCCTGTCGCATAGGCTCGGCCCAGGCACCCTCGAATGGAATCGGTCGAGGAGTCTCGGATTGCATATGACGATGGCTCAAGACAAATACGATTTGATCCACCTCGTGTTTTGCCAGCACAAATTCTCCGGATTCGCCAAATCCTTCGAACTCTTCATGTGCCGCGGCAACCTTTTCGATGGTCGACAGCCGTGCTTGCTCCAGATTGTTGTCCTCATTTTCCAGGATGTCGAATTGGGCGATCGATTCGATCAGCCTGGCCTGGCTTTTGACTGTTTCAACCAGCCGCAGACGATGCTGCTCGATCGCCGTATTATAAAGGCTGAAGATCGAAGCGGCACTCACCACCAACGTGGCTGCGGCCATAATCAGGAAAAGTTGGTTAAAGGGTTGGTGCTGAATCACGGGTTGCTGGCGTAATGGTTTATCAGTTGCGGCTATGGTATCTGGAATGCCCCTATATGCCCATCAGGAAAACCCCGATGGTGGAAGTTCTCGTAAGGGCGCAAACTTGTATTCAAGAGTTATCGATAAAAGGGGGATATAAAATGCTAACTCAGGTTCAAACCAATCACATAGCGCATCAATGCCATATCTGTGAACCTCGAGGTGGTTGCCTTGGAATGCAATTGCTCGAAAGCGAAGAAGTGCGTCAACAGCTAAACCATGCCAGGAAAATCAATCGCAAAGGCGAGCATGTATTTCGTGAGGGTGAAGATTCGGATTCTTTCTATGTCGTACGCAGTGGCTCTATCAAGAGTTACCTGGTGACTGAAGATGGTGAGGAACAGGTGCTGGGGTTTTATCTTCCAGGTGATGTGTTCGGCCTGGATAATACGGAATTACAACAACGCATGTCTTCCGCCATTACCCTGGAGACCACTTCCGTGTGCCGTTTTCCTCATCTTTACCTGGCGGATAAGGCGCAGGGTTCGAACCTGCTGAAGATCACCGCGGAACAGATGCAACGCGATCATAATCTGGTGTTAATGCTGGCGCGTAAGGATGCCGACGGACGTATCGCCAGTTTCCTCGACGACCTGGCCTGTCGCTACTGGTCACGCGGGTATTCCGCTTCGGCATTCCTGCTAACCATGTCACGCCAGGATATTGGTTGCTACCTGGGCCTTGCGGTCGAAACCGTGAGTCGGACCCTGACTCGCTTTCAGGAATGTGGGGTACTACAGGTTAATCGACGCGAAGTCGAAATACTCGATCATGACACCTTACGCAAAATTGCCGGCACGCGCGTCAACACTTCCCCGAATTGCTGTAAGACGGTCGAGCTCAAGCCGGTTTGATGGTGGTGGTGTTTGTACTGTAACCCGGTGAAGCCACTGTAAAGCCCGAACGCAATTATTAATACTCCGGCCGAAGTCCTGACCAGGGGCGATTTGACCCAGTCTTTGAAATAAGTAAACACCCTGCCTGCGATCAGCATCGCGGGCAAGGTTCCCAAACCAAAACCGAACATTAGCTTTGCGCCTTCAAGCGCGTCACCCGTTGTCAGTGACCAGGCAACCACCGCGTAAACCAGCCCGCAGGGGAGCCATCCCCATAGCAATCCAAGCAGGTAAGCCTCGGGCAGATTTTGAATTGGAAACAGGCGCTTGCCCAATGGTTGAATGTGTCGCCACAGTTTGAACCCCAGCTTTTCCAGCAGCGCCAGACCACGCCACCAATCGGCCAGGTAAAGTCCGAGCGCAATCATAAAGGCTGCGGCCAGCAGCTTTCCCGCCAGTGGATTTATACCGAGTTGAGCCAGCCCGGAACCAAGCCATCCCGCCAGTAAACCGACCAGTAAATAGCTGCTGATACGCCCGGTGTTGTAGCTGAGTTGATAAGCGAACAGGGATTTGGGCTTGCCATCGAGGCCGTTGGCTACACCCATGTTGAGCGCGCCGACAATACCGCTACACATACCGAGGCAGTGGCTTGAACCCAGTAGTCCGACGATTATCGCCGCGCCAAAGGTCAGATCTATCGGCATGGTTCAGGGTGCGACATAGTTGGGCAGTAGTTTGGCGCTTGACTGTTGCGGGTGCCGTAAGGAGCCGGTCATTCGCCAATCTTCGGTTTGTAGAATCAGATTCCAGCGCCCATTACCGGGTAGCTGCAGTTCTCCGCCAAGCAAATGAGTATCGAGGCGAGTGAGTTGCAGTTCCTGGTCGAGCCCGGGCATCGTCGCGTGCACCAGTTTAAGCTGGATCGTACCGTCAGGAACAATCCTCACCTCGGGGTCGAAGCGAATCTCGATCTTGCCAGCACTGTCCAGCTTGAATCCCGCGGCGAGACCGAGTTCATGGGCAAACCTGTCGCGTGCCAGTACGCGGTTGATTTGCTTGCCTTTTTTGTAGTAATCGTCGACTACAAGCCCGGAATAGGACTGAATTGCCAGAACAATCATGACCGCGCCCATGATGACCGCAGAAAAGGGAATGGCGATCAGCATCCAGACCAGGGGTTCACGCTTCCAGTTACGTACTACGGGGTCGATTGTGCTCCTCATTTTTTGCCCGGTCCGACGAAACGCGCTTCTTCGACTATGGTCAAATGATTGGCTTCAATGGCCTGCAGATGAAACCTGACCGGCACGCTGCGTTCTTCCATATTGAATTCGTCTGCCTGCAGACGCACAACCGTTTCATACACTGCTCCTGCCTCGACAATGAGTTCAGGCTGATCGCTGACCAGTTTCAAACCGTCGATCCCGTCGGCCCACAGACTGTATTGATGGCTACTCGAATCCATGTTGAGTATCTTGAGTGTGTAGACGTTTTCGATCAAGCCATCCCGGGTTTCGCGGTAAAGGGTGTTGCGGTCGCGAATAACATCCAGGTCTAGCGCAATGCGTTGTGAAATATGCGTCAGCAGTAAACCACAGAGTACCAGCAGGATGGTTGCGTAGACCAGGATGCGCGGGCGCAGGATGTGTTGTGGTTCACCCCTGGCCGAGTTCTCGGTGGTGTAATCGATCAAGCCTCGTGGATACTTCATCTTGTCCATGATTTCGTCACAGGCATCGATACAGGCCGAGCAGGCGATGCATTCGTATTGCAGGCCGTCACGGATATCGATTCCGGTCGGACAAACCTGTACGCAGAGGTTACAGTCGATGCAATCGCCTAACCCGACCTCTTTCGGGTCGGTGCCGCGTCGACGTGAACCGCGGGGGTCACCGCGCTCCGGATGGTAGGCGACGATCAGCGTATCCGAATCGAACATGGCACTCTGAAAACGCGCATAGGGGCACATATACATACACACCTGTTCGCGCATGAATCCGGCATTACCGTAGGTGGCAAGGCTGTAGAACAGGATCCAGAACATTTCCCAGGGTCCGAGGTTACCGGTGAACAGGTTATTGGCCAGTTCGTTGATCGGGGTGAAATAGGCGACAAAGGTAAAGCCGGTCCACAGTGAAAACGTGATCCAGATAGTGTGCTTGAGCAGCTTGATGCGGATCTTGGACGCCGAGGTCGGTGCCTTGTCGAGTTTCATGCGTTTCGAGCGATTGCCTTCGATCTTACGTTCCATCCAAAGATAGGCTTCGGTCCAGACAGTTTGCGGGCAGGCGTACCCGCACCAGACCCGGCCCAGCAGTGCGGTAAAGAAAAACAGGGATAGCCCTGCCAGGATCAGCAGCGCCGCGAGGTAGATAAAATCCTGTGGCCACAGGGTGAGCCCGAACAGATAAAACTTACGTGCCGGTAGATCGAACAATATGGCCTGACGATCATTCCATTGCAGCAACGGGGTGACATAGTAAATGCCCAGCAAGGTTAAAATCGATAATACCCGTAGCCTCGCAAATCGACCACTTGCTACGCGCGGGTAAATCTTCTGGTGCGCGACGTAGAGGGGGTTGTCATTGTTGTCTGCTTGCTGAACCGGCATCGTTTGTTATCAACTATGAGGTGGCTAATTGCCCTGTTTCCTGAGAACACGACAGTTCGAAATGGTGAAATATAACGTTCCCATACTGGATACGATGGCTAGAATCCAGAACAGTAGAAAACCGATGCTGTAGGCGGCTAAGGGACTGATATCAATATCAAGATTGAACGGGATCAGCTCCTTCGGGTTAAACGCCGAAAAAAAAATTCCGCTGGCTACGATGGCGCAGATAAACGAAGGCCAGAGTATCGAAATAACCTGCTGAGCGCGCGGAATTTTATCCGGTGTTAGTGCTTCCATTATCTCTCCTGAGACAGGCCGTAGACATAAGCGGCCAGCAGGTGGACCTTGGCCTCGCCGAGGAACTCGGCGTGTGGCGGCATTTTGCCGTTACGCCCCTTGGCGATAGATTGTGAGATACGCGTCAGCGAACCACCATACAACCAGATGTCATCGGTCAGATTGGGTGCGCCGAGTGCGATATTACCGGTACCGGTAGGTCCATGGCAGGCGATGCAGAACACTTCGTACTTGGCCTTACCTTTTTCAGCCAGTTCGGCGATGGTCGCGCGTCCCGACAGGCTTAACAGGTACTGGGCGACTTCATCGACACCACTTTCTCCGCCCAGCGGCCCTTCCCACGCCGGCATGGCGGCCTGGCGGCCGTGCATGATGGTGGCTTTGATGTTCTCTGGATCACCACCCCACAACCAGGCGCCATCGCGCAGATTGGGATAACCGCGCGCACCGCGCGCGTCCGAACCATGGCAGGTTGTACAGTAGTTGGCGTAGAGGCGCTCGCCGACCTTGAGGGCATTCTCGTCCTTGATTAAATCGAGAATCGCGGTTTGCTGGTAACGTTCGAACAACGGCCCGACCTCGGCTTCTGTTTTCGCCACTTCCTCCTCGTATTGACCCTGGGAAGTCCAGTCCAGAATACCGGCGAAAGTGCCGAGACCCGGATACAGTAACAGGTAAAAGCCGCTGAATACGATGGTGATGTAAAACAGTCCGAGCCACCATCTTGGTAGTGGATTGTTGAGTTCGGTCAAATCACCGTCCCAGACATGGCCGGTGTCTTCCACTTCATCCTTCTTTATGAAGCCTGAAGTCATCCAGCGCAACAGCCATACGCAAGCGAGAATACTGATGACGGAAATGATTGCGATATACCAATGCCAGAAATCGCTTGTAAAATCGGCCATGAATCTACTCCGAAGAAGTGTTGTTGTTATCGGTTACAGGGTTATCCTCAAACGGCAGCTGCGCTGCTTCGTCGAAGGCCGATTTACGCTTGCCACTGTAAGCCCATACTACGATGCCGAGGAAAGTAACCAATACGACGATGGACCAGATCGATTGAAACAGGGTGAACGTCATGATTATTTCCTCGATTTGAGTTCTATGCCGAGGCCTTGCAGGTAGGCAATCAGTGCGTCGAGTTCGGTCTTGCCCTCGAGCATCTGCGGGGCTGCATCGATTTCGGCATCGGTGTAAGGTGCGCCCAGGGTGCGCAGGGTTTCCATCTTGGTTTCAATATTGCTGCCATCGAGCGCATTTTCGTCCAGCCAGGGATATCCGGGCATGATTGATTCGGGCACCACGTCACGCGGGTTTACCATGTGAACGCGATGCCAGTCGTCGCTGTAGCGACCCCCGACCCGATGTAGATCGGGACCGGTACGCTTCGAACCCCATTGGAAGGGGCGGTCATAGACAAATTCTCCGGCAACCGAGTAGTGACCGTAACGCTCGGTTTCCGCGCGGAAGGGGCGGATCATTTGCGAATGACAAACATAGCAACCTTCGCGCACGTATATATCACGCCCTTCCAGGCGCAACGCGGAGTAGGGTTTTAGTCCCGCCACCGGTTCAGTCAGGGAATCCTGGAAAAACAGCGGAACAATCTGTACTAGTCCGCCAACCGAAATAACGCCGATGATCAGAATGATCATCAAGCCAATGTTCTTTTCGACTTTATCGTGTGCTGTGGCCATATTCGTATCTCGTTACTTTGACTTAGTGGGCGCCTGCCGGTTCGGGAATTTCGACTTCGACGGGCTTCGCGTCGGCGATCGTGCGCCACAGGTTGTATGCCATGATTACCGCGCCGAGCAGGAAGAATGCACCGCCGAGGGTGCGCACGACATAGTAGGGGTGCATCGCCTGTACCGACTCGACAAAGCTGTAGGTCAAAGTGCCGTCTGAATTCACCGCGCGCCACATCAAACCCTGCATGATCCCGGCGACCCACATGGAAACGATATAGAGCACGATGCCGATGGTCGCGGACCAGAAATGGACTTCCACCAGGCGCAGACTGTAAAGTTCGCGCCCAAAAAGACGCGGAATCAGGTAATACATCGCACCCATGGATACCAGTGCGACCCATCCCAGCGCCCCGGAATGTACGTGACCAACGGTCCAGTCGGTGTAGTGCGACAGCGCGTTGACCGTCTTGATCGCCATCATCGGGCCTTCGAAGGTCGACATGCCGTAAAACGAAATCGACACAATCAATAAACGCAGCACCGGATCGGTACGCAGTTTGTGCCAGGCACCCGACAGGGTCATGATGCCGTTGATCATGCCGCCCCAGGAAGGCGCCAGCAGTATCAGAGACATGATCATGCCGAGGGATTGCGCCCAGTCCGGTAACGCGGTGTAGTGTAAATGGTGCGGTCCAGCCCAGATATAGGTAAATACCAGTGCCCAGAAGTGAACCACCGACAGGCGATAGGAATAAACCGGGCGCCCCGCCTGTTTGGGTACGAAGTAGTACATGATGCCGAGAAATCCCGCGGTCAGAAAGAAACCGACCGCGTTATGCCCGTACCACCATTGCACCATCGCATCCTGTACACCGGCATAGGCTGAGTAAGACTTCCACAGGCTGACCGGCAGTGCGGCGCTGTTGAACAGGTGCAACACCGCCACGGTGATGATGAACGCGCCGAAAAACCAGTTGGCGACGTAGATATGCTTGACGCGACGTTTCATGATGGTAGCGAAAAAAACAACCGCGTAACTGACCCATACCAGCGTAATCAGGATGTCTATCGGCCATTCCAGTTCGGCGTACTCCTTGCTGGAGGTGATTCCAAGCGGCAGCGTAATCGCAGCCAGCAGAATCACGACCTGCCATCCCCAGAAGGTAAAAGCGGCCAGTGCCGGGAAGGCCAGGCGGACATGACAGGTATGCTGCACCACGTAGTAGGAACAGGCGAAAAGGGCACTACCACCGAAGGCAAAGATAACCGCGTTGGTATGCAACGGCCGCAGTCGGCTGAAGGTCAGCCACGGGATATCGAAATTGAGAACCGGCCAGGCCAATTGCGATGCGATCAGCACGCCGACCGACATGCCGACCAGACCCCATACGATCGTCATAATCGAAAATTGCCGAACTACTTTGTAGTTATAGGTTTCAGTGTTTGTCATCTAGTGCTTCCTCGATCGTTTGATCCGCATCAAACAGGTGAATCTATCGGTTGGTGATCAATAGGTGAAGACTGGTTGCAGTCCCATGCCCCAGAGCAGCGCAGTCATCGCCAGCAGAGAAACCAGCGCGACCAGTCCTACCGCGAGAACCGCGGAGGAATACAGAAAGCCGCGTTCAGCTGGAATTTCCATCATAACGGGTAGTCCTGAGTAGAGCAGGTAAACGGTGTAGGCAAGTGCCGGCAGGCCGAGCAGCATGTTTAGCCACAGTACCGGGTAAACCTGCATGATGCCTATCAGGAACAGGGGTGTTGCGGTATAGGCAGCGAGCGCGATGCACAACGATATCGGTTTTTCTACTTCATAGGCCTTGCCGAGCAAGTGAATGACCCAGCCGATGGAAAAGACGCCGACCAGCAGCGCGAGGTAATAGATAATCGCGATCGTGAAAGCGGAATTGCCGGTGATGTGGATCGGCTCACCAACACCGATACGCCAGCCGACCTGCGTGGTGCCGATGTAGCCCGATACCGCCGGGATCAGTGCGAGGATAAAAACATGCACAGCAGGAGTCCTGTTACTATTTTTCTGCTGTTCGCGGATTTTTTTCCACTCGTGCACGGGATCGGTAAACAGACCAAAAATGTGTTGTATAAACATGGCGGTGTATCTTGATATTTGTTAGCGTGGATTATTCAGTTAACCCAACAGGCCGAAATTGACTTAGGTTAAATATCGATCATATTTAAGTTTCATCATGTGCGCAAACTAAAATCCGCCAATTTACCTGAAAATCGAGACCGGAGATGGGGTCAGCTATAAGCAAATACATGGATTACTCGACTTTCGATCAAAACACTATGAACTCGACTGACGGGGTCTCATGTTTCCATTGTGGGCTGCCCGTCCCGTTGCAATCGGATTTGCAGGTCTGTATCGACGCCACCCAGCAGCCGATGTGCTGTCATGGTTGCATGGCAGTGGCCGAAGCCATAGTCGCTTCCGGTAATGCGAACTTTTATCGTGTCAGAACCGAGGTGTCTGCTACCGGGCAGGACCTGGTACCCGACTTTTTGCGTGTGATAGAGGTTTACGATGCGCCGGAAATCCAGGGCCAGTTCGTGCATTCGGTGGACGCCGATCTACGCGAAGCCAGTCTGATTCTCGAGGGCATAACCTGCGCCGCCTGTATCTGGCTAAATGAGCAGTATATAGCCGGTCTGTCGGGGGTTCAGTATGTGCGTGTGAACTATGCGACTCAACGCGCGCTGGTTAGGTGGGATCAAACGCAAATCAAGCTCAGCGAGATTCTGCAAGCAGTGTCCAGGATCGGCTATCGTGCCTTACCCTATAACCCGGCCCAGCAGCAGGAATCACAGCACCGGCAAAGGCGCGAACAGCAACGTCGCCTCGCCGTTGCCGGACTTTTTGGAATGCAGGTCATGATGCTTTCGATCAGCCTCTACGCTGGTGCCTGGTCGGGTATGGAGGCATCTTTTGAAGCTTTTTTTCGCTGGCTCAGTCTGGGTTTGACACTGCCGGTACTGTTTTACTCGGCGACGCCTTTCTTCGTGTCGGCCTGGCGAGATCTGACGCGTCGGCGCGTGGGTATGGATGTTCCGGTGTCGCTCGCGGTGGGTATTGCGTTTGGCAGTAGCGCAGCGGCTACCATTACTGGTCAGGGTGAAATTTATTTTGACTCGGTGGTGATGTTTATATTCTTTCTCCTTTCGAGTCGATATTTCGAGAATATGGCCCGTCAGCGTTGTGCCTCTTCCGTCGAACAGCTGGTGCAGTCACTACCCCTGACCACGACCCGCCTGAGCGCCAACGGTGATGCCGAGGAGGCGGTTCCGGCGGCAGCTCTGCTCATCGGTGATCGAGTTTTGATTCGCCCCGGGGAGACCGTGCCGGCCGACGGTGAATTGGCAAGCGGATTTTCGGCCCTCGATGAATCGTTATTAAATGGTGAGAGTATCCCGCTCGACAAGAGTCCCGGTGATCGCCTGTTGGGTGGTAGTATCAATGTTACCAATCCGGTGCAAATGCTGGTCAGTGCA
Organism: Gammaproteobacteria bacterium; assembly: GCA_024229615.1. Classification (GTDB taxonomy): domain Bacteria; phylum Pseudomonadota; class Gammaproteobacteria. Next base: position 34,501 of record JAAESG010000324.1, read on the forward strand.
GTGGGCGCCGACACGGTTATGGCGGAAATCCAGCGTAGCATCGAGCGAGCCCAGGCGGATAAACCACCGTTGGCGCGTCTGGCCGACCGGGTCGCCGCAAGGTTTATCAGTGTCGTGTTACTGGTTGTTGTCGCGGTCGCTATTTTTTGGTGGATACAGGATGACGGCCGCTGGTTCGAGATTTCTCTGGCAGTGTTGATTGTCAGTTGTCCCTGTGCGTTGTCGCTGGCGACACCAACGGCGATCAGCGCCACCCTCGGTAAAATGCAGTCTTCAGGGTTACTGGTTAAACAGGGTGAAGCGCTCGAAAAAATGAATCAGGTCAGCCACATCGTGTTTGACAAGACCGGCACCCTGACACGGGGTCAACCAGTGCTAAGGCAGGTGTTATGTCACCCGCAATTCAGCCGCGAACAAAGCCTTTGGCTTGCCGCAACCCTCGAGCAGCACTCCGAGCACCCTCTCGCCCGGGCCCTGGTGAAGGAATCGGGGCAAGTACCAGGCGGCCACAGCAACGAGGTTATCAGTATCGCCGGTGGAGGCATTGGCGCGTGCATAGACGGTGAGACATATTTTATCGGCAGCAGTGAGTTTATTTCTCAACATTGCGGGGCCGCGATTCCGCAGCAGTGGCGGGACGAGATTGCCGACGCGGCGGTGACCGCGGTAGTTCTGGCGCGCAGCGATTGCGTCGTCGCGATGTTCACCTTTACCGATGAGTTGCGTGGCGATGCGCACGAGCTTGTCGAAATGCTACAGCAGCTGGGCAAGACTGTGATTTTGATGACGGGTGATCGCACCGTAACCGCAGGCCGTGTGGCCGAGCTAACCGGGATAGAGGACTATCGGGCACAAATGTCGCCTCAGGCAAAAATGGAAGCGGTACGGGCGCTGCAGGCCGACAACGCGTCAGTTTTGATGGTAGGCGATGGTGTGAATGACGCGCCGGTACTGGCCCGCGCAGACGTATCGATTGCCATGGGTGGCGCCAGTTCCCTGGCCAAGGCCAGCGCCGATATCGTTCTCATGAGCAATCATTTGCGCAGTGTTGCGCAGGCGCTGCAGATGGCGAGTCGAACTCAGTCCATCGTTCGGCAGAACATGACCTGGGCGTTACTGTATAATTTCGGCGCAATCCCGGCCGCGGCGATGGGATTGATCGCGCCCTGGCTTGCCGCCATCGGCATGTCGTTAAGCTCCCTGCTGGTGGTAATAAACGCAATGAGACTGACTCGTTAATGGAAATTATTTATCTGCTGATTCCGATCTCGCTGATTTTGCTTGGATTGATTGTATGGATTTTGCTTTGGGCGGTACGTGACGGGCAATACGACGATCTCGAAGGTCCCGCGCATCGTATCCTCATGGATGAAGATCGAATCGTCGACAGGGAAGGTGATCAGGCAAAAAAATAGCCGGCGGGGAGTTGCCGGCTAAATACTCTAAGATGTATATAAGAGTAGGAGTCGGAAATAATTGTATTCACCGCCCAGGCTTCTGTAATTGATCCAGATCAATTAGGGTTCTACTGAAACTAAACAGTTCTGGAAAATAATCCGGCGCTTTTTGGCAGTTTTTGGTAACTGTCGAATACCATGCAGATGTTGCGTACCAGCAAACGACCCGGATCACACACTATAATCTTGTCGCCGGTACGGTCGATTAGCCCGTCCTCCTCCATGGCGTCAAGCCCGGCCAGTTCATTGGCAAAGTGATCCGCGAAGTCTATGCCCCATTTTTTGCCGACCCCTCCCATATCGAGTTCGAAGTGGCAAACCAGATCCTGGATGATTTCACGGCGCAGTAAATCTTCGGTCTGACTGCAAAATCCACGCACTACCGGTAAATGCCCCTGCTCCAGCTCGTCGTGATAAGCCTCAAGACTGGTCGTGTTCTGAATGAAGTTGTCACCGACATTACCGATAGCCGAAATGCCGAAACCGATCGAATCGCATTGCGCGTGGGCGGAGTATCCCTGGAAGTTTCGATGCAGGCTGCCATTGCGTTGTGCGACCGAGAGTTCATCGCCGGGCTTGGCAAAGTGATCCATACCGATGTACTGATAGCCAGCCGCGCATAACTTATCGATCGCACTGTGCAAAATTTCGAGCTTTTCGCTGGAGTCGGGCAGATCTTCCGCCTGGATACGGCGTTGTGGTGGAAACCGATGTGGCAGGTGTGCGTAGTTGTACATCGCAATGCGGTCTGGATCCAGCTCGATAATCTGGTCCAGGGTTTTGGAAAAGCTTTTCAGCGTTTGAAATGGCAAGCCATAAATAAGGTCGATGTTGATCGAGTGGATACCCACGCGACGCGCATCGTTGATGATGGCCGCGGTAATTTCCAGGCTCTGGACTCGGTTGACAGCCACCTGCACCTTCTCGTCGAGATCCTGTACACCAATGCTGATGCGATTGAATCCGAGTCCACGCAGGTGCGAGATTCCCCCTTTTTCGATAACCCGCGGGTCGAGTTCGATGGAATAATCGACGTCTTCTCCCGGGTTGAGTTTGAAATGACTGGATATGTTGTCCATCAGCTCTTTTGATTGCTGATGAGAGAGGAATCCTGGTGTGCCGCCACCCCAGTGCAACTGACGTACTTCACGGTCGGGATCAAACAGTTGTGATTGAATTTCGATTTCCCGATACAGGTCCTGCAGGTAGGGCTCGGCGCGTTCTTTCCTCTTGGTAATCACCTTGTTGCAGGCACAGTAAAAACAAATTGAGCTGCAAAACGGGATGTGAAAGTAAAGCGACAGAGGTTTCGGGATCAACTCTTCGTTACTGGTTTTTGCCCATTCACGGTAGTCGGACTCTGTTATCCCGTCATGAAATTCGGTGGCAGGTGGATAGGACGTGTAACGTGGTCCTGGTTTATCGTAACGGTTGATCAGTTCTTCTTGAAATATGGGTGGTTTGGACATTACGAATGGCGCGGAAAATTATTAAGCCTAGAGTAGCGGTTGAGTTTGATTTTGCCTTGATCTGGATCAACTCTCGGAAACTGAACTCGAGTCAATTGCCTGACAGGTCAGGCGCGCAAAATGTTGCAGTACCGGATCCCAGTAGGGGGAAAGTACGCCACCGTCAAAACCGTCGGAATTGCGACCGCTTTGCATGCGTTCGATAATGCCGATATCTTCGTGATTGAGATCATTCCAGTTCTGGATTACGTGGTTTCGGGCTGTTTCATATCTTTCCGAGCTGGCGCCGTCACCGATGAAATACAAGGCGATGGTTTCGTGGCATTTACTCGGTCCATGCGGCCAGGCGATAAAAACGTCGACCTGGTCCGGGAATATCTCGAAACCGAAATTGGGAAACAGCACAAACCAGTCACCACGGTTCTGTTTTTCCGTGGGCAAGTTCGCAAACCAGGGTAGCCTGCCGCCGCGGGCGGGATCGGGTTTTTGAAACTGGTAACCACAACTCAGCACCTTGCCATCGAAGACGGGTGCTTCACGTTCATTCATTCCGACAAATTTGTTCAGCCATGGATGGCAGGAAAACACATGGTAGGGTTCGATGAAGTTTTCGATTGCCAGTTTCCAGTTGGCATTAATATCAAATTCGAGCGCCTCGGTGAATTGCATATCAGCAAATTCATAGCCATCGAGTTTCTCTGTAATCGGTTCGATACAGCTATCGAAATTTTCGGCGTCACCGCTGAGATTGACAAATACCCAGTCGAGCCACGTGATGCAGCGAATCTCGACCAGGTCAGCGCGATGATGATCAGATTGATTGACATCGTGTTTGTCACCACCGTGAAAATGCGGTCGTGCGATCAACTTGCCCGACAGACTGTAACTCCAGGCGTGATTCGGGCAAACAAATTTTTTACTGTTACGACATTCGGTGATCAGCCGGGCGCCACGATGACGGCAGACATTGTGGAATGCGCGGATGATACCGTCTTCGGCCTTTACCAGCACTAAGGGTTGATCGGCAATTTCGACCGGTTGCATGTCACCGACCCTTGTCAGTTGGTGTGCAAATCCGGCGAACACCCAGTTGTTGCAAAAAACGGTTTGTTGCTCAAGCTGAAAAAAGTCGAGGCTGGTATAGCTCAAATTGGGTAACCCAGACGCTTCGGCAACCGGTTTTTCGAGCCGGCCATCCTGCACCTGTTGCAGGAATTCTGTCTGCACCTGTTGCAGTGCGGCGCTCAAATGTTTCATCTGGATCGGATCATCTAGCGAACCCACCGGGGAAATGCGATAGAGGTACAAAATTTAGTACTAGTGTTTTTAGATTGCAAGCGATTAAATAGCGACTCAAACCTATTCTACTTTTGCTCAATGTTTGAAAATCTTTTGCAACCCATCGCGTTAGGACCCACTGAGCTCCGCAATCGAATCTTCAACCCTGCGCATGGCACCACCCTCGGTCATCGGGGGGTGGTAAGCGAGGAATTAATTGCCTATCACCTCGCACGCGCACGCGGGGGTGTCGGTTTGATCATCATGGAGAGCATGACGGTACATCCCAGTTATAGTTTCGAAGACGCCTTCCTGTATGCTGGCAGCGATCGCATCGTCGATGGCCTGAATCGGCTTGCGACGCAATGCCGAGCCGAGGGAACGCCGGTGTTCGGCCAACTGTTTCACGCTGGGCGAGGGGTGCGTTTGAGCCACGATGGTTCCCGGCCACTCAGTTACTCTGCCTCGGATGTTCCCGATGAGCGCTATCGCGTGGTGCCGGTGCCGATGCCGAACGAAATGGTTTGGGAGTTAATCGAAAGCTATGTGAACGCGGCGGGTCGGCTCGCGGATGCGGATCTGGATGGAGTCGAGATCCTGGCCAGCATGGGTTACCTGATTGCCCAGTTTCTGAACTCGCTTACCAATCGCCGCAACGATGAATTCGGCGGCAGTCTCGAAAATCGAATGCGTTTCCTGCGTGAAATTCTTTCCGGTTGCCGCGCGCGTATCGGTAAGGGCAAGACGCTGGGTGTGCGTATCACCCTAGACGAAAAAACAGAAAATGGCCAGCCGACGGCAGAGATGATCGAGATTTGCCGCTTACTCGAGGTGGATGGGCATGTCGATTATTTTAGCGTGATTTCCGGTTCCTCGGCGTCACCGCAGGGCTGGATTCACGTATTCCCGCCGATGTCGGTGGCCCAGGGTTTTGTCGCAGATGATGCGGCGCGCCTGAAGCAGGTGGTCGACAAACCGGTGCTGGTTGCAGGGCGTATCAACCAGCCACAACTTGCGGCGCAAATAATCGATGCGGGCAAGGCCGACATGATTGGGATGGCGCGAGCACTGATTGCCGACTCTGAATTCGTGGCCAAGGTGATGCGCGGACACAGCGAGGAGATTCGTGCCTGCGTTGCCTGTAATCAGGCCTGTGTTGGCCACCGGCTGGCACATTTTCCAGTCTCCTGTATTCAGAATCCATTGAGTGGCAGAGAACACAGCCTGGGTGACGTCCAGCCAACCAGCGAAGCAAAAAATATTCTTGTTATCGGTGCCGGTCCGGCTGGCATGAAAGCTGCGGTGGTGGCCGCGCAACGCGGGCATCGGGTGCAATTGCATGAGCGCAGCGGCAGGTCAGGCGGTCAGGTCAACCTGGCCGAGGCGCTACCGGGACGCGCCGAATTCGGTGGTGTTACCACTAATTTGCAGCGTGAGCTGGAGCGCAGCGGGGTCCAACTGTTGCTGAATTCTGATCTTGACGCGGAGGCAGTGGCTCGCATTCAGCCCGATCACGTCATTCTCGCCACCGGGGCGACTACTCGGCTGCCCGAAGTAGAAGTTGAAGGTGTCGAACTGGTCGATGCATGGTCTGTAATCCGTGGTGAGTTTGACGTGGGTAAAAATGTCGTCATTGCCGATTGGTCCTGTGACTGGACGGGGCTGGGCGTGGCCGAAAAGCTCGCACGTGAAGGACGCTACGTACGCCTGATGTCGGGTGGTAGCGTGGCTGGTGAATCGATCCAGGGAATCGTGCGTGACCACTGGATTGGAATCCTGCATGGGCTCGGCGTGGAAATGACAGCCTTTGCCCGTTTTTACGGGGCTCTCGACGGCAGTGTATATTTCCAGCACATGACTGGTGGCGAGCCTATTGCTTGCGAAAAGGTGGATACCATCGTGTCCTGTTATGCGCCACAGGCCAATCGTACTTGCGACTGGGTTGAAGATGTCGACGGCCTGCAGTTGACCCGTATCGGTGATGCGGCTTCCCCTCGTACCGTCGAGGAAGCCGTGCTAGAAGGCTTCAATGCAGCCAGGCGGGTGTAGGCGGTAGCCCCGGTCGAGCAGGCATTCGAAACACGGAGAAGGAGAGTCTCAGGCAGTTCGTTGGATACCCGTCTGTCAGGATTTCAATTCAACTTCGATTGCGGCGGCGATCTGGTACAGTCTTTCGTCGGCGCCATTGGCAGCTGACAGCATCAGTCCAACCGGTGCCTCACTCGCCCGATGGCAGGGCAGGCTGATCGAGCAACCGTCAAAGTAATTCACGGTCGCGGTATTGCGTAGACATCGCAGGTTGACGCACCGGGCATTGTCTTCGTCATCGGTTTCCGAGATGGCTGGTGGAACGCAGGCGACCGTCGGGTAGATCAATGCATCCGCATCGAGTATATCGAACTGCCGATTGAAGTCATCGACAATCTGCTGCCTTTCGCGATAGCGGCGCTGTTGCTCCTTATCGTCGATGTCTGCACCCATGGCCATACGCTGTCCGACAAAGGGGTCGTATTCATCGAGGTGTTGTTGCAGCATTTCTCGATGATGCTGCCAGACTTCCTGCACCACCAATGGACGTTCGATGAAAAAGTCGTCGCAATGATCGAGCACCGGCATAGAGGTCTGTTGAATGCTGACCCCGGACCTGGTCAAGGTTTCGATCGAGCGCTCGAATGTCGACTGCACTTCGGGGTCAAGGTTCTGCATCACGCGCGCCTGCGGCATCACCAGTTTCACGCTTTCGAGGCTTGCTGCTTGAAGTTGCGGTAAATCTGCATCGGGTTTCAGTCTGCCGCACATCAATTGATCGAGTATGTAGCAACTATCGATATCGACCGCCAGCGGGCCGGGTGCATCGAGCGTCGGCGACAGTGGGTAAATACCGTTTAGTGAGTGTCGCCCGAAACTCGGTTTGACGCCAACCACGCCGTTGAACGCGGCAGGTATACGACAGGAACCGGCAGTATCGGAGCCGAGTGCAGCCGGCACTATGCCCTCAGCGACGGCGACCGCGCTACCCGAAGACGAGCCACCGGGCAGGCGCCCGGTTTCACGATCCCAGATCGATAGCGGCGTGCCGTAGTGTGGGTTCTTGCCAATGCCCGAAAACGCGAATTCACTCATGTTGGTACGGCCAAAAAAAAGCAGTCCGGCCGCACGCAGCGGCGCCACGACGTCGGCATCTTCAGCTTCGGCTTGCGCATAGTGCCTGCGCACTACCGATCCTGCCATGGTTTTCTCGTTCCTGATATTGAATAAATCCTTGAGCGCAATCGGGATACCGGCAAGTGGCGGCAGAACCTGTGACTTGCTACGAGCGTGATCGATCGAGTCGGCCAGGCTGAGCAGACCCGGGTTGATCGAGGTAAACACCGATTGCGACAGCCGCGCACGTTCCAATGCGGTCGTCACCAGTTGGTTTGTCGTAGTTTGACCCAGCGACAATGCTGCCGATAGTGCGCGTAGTCCGGGCATGTTCATTCCTCCGGGAAGCGGTAACCCAGGATGCCCTGGTAGGCCCACTGTGAGTAAACCTTGTCTGCCCGCAGGCAATGTTGCTCGAGTTCATCGACCGGGGTGAAATCCCAGTCCTGCAGTTTGCCCCTGGACATTGCCTCGCGCAGAAACAGGCGTCGCCGCTGGCTCGCAAATATATCGCGCGCAAGGGTTTCGACGTCCCAGCGTTGTTTTACCAGAGTTGACAGAGCCCTGTACGAATCCGCGTACCCGGGATTAGAGATCTGGTTGGTTTGCTCGTGCGGATCGTTTTCCAGGTCGAACAATTGCTCGGGGTCTACGGTGCTGTAGATGTACTTGATCTGTCCGCGTTTAACCATCAGCAGGGGCGTGGTCGAGCCTTCCGCCAGGTTTTCCGCGTAGACCGGGTGATCCCATGAGGTCGATGAGTCTGTGGCCAATGACCACAGGCTATGCCCGGCCACTGGTTCCACCAGGCTCGATTGCGCTGTGTCACCGGCGATTTCTAATAGGGTAGGCAGCAAGTCCACCAGCGATACGTCGGCGCCGATGCGACGTTGCGCAATCTGCGGGTGACTGATAATCAGCGGGATTCGGCAGGCTTCCTCGAAAAAGGACTTCTTGTACCACAGGCCATGCTCTCCGAGCATTTCTCCGTGATCGGTGGTCAGCACAATGACGGTATTGTCGTACAGTCCGGTTTCTTTCAATACCTTGATCAGTTCACCGATTTGATCGTCGATATAACTGACCGACCCATAGTAAGCATGCCGCGCCACGCGTACCTGTTCCTCACTGGGCGGGTGATCCTTGAGTGCGTACTGTTCCATCAGGCGCAGGCTATAAGGGTCCATATCCTGTTGCGCGGTGTTGACCACCGGCATGTCGATATCGTCATGCCGGTAGCGGTCCCAGTGCTCGGGTCGACATTGAAATGGGTCGTGCGGGTGGGTAAATGACGTGAACAACATGAATGGCCGCTCATCATTGCCTCGCGCGAGGTCATAAATCTTACGCCGCGAGCGATGGCTAACTTCATCGTCGTATTCGAGCTGCACATTGCGCAGGCAGATGCCGGCATTGGTGAAGGTAACGACATCGTTGGCAAAACTGGGGCGCACTTCAGTCCAGTCGCCGGTCCAGCCAAAATCTCCCGGATAAATATCGGTCGTCAGCCGCTGTTCGAATCCATGCAACTGATCTGCACCGACAAAATGCATTTTCCCGACCAGGCAAGTCTGGTAGTCGAGATTGCGCAGATAGTGGGCAAATGTGGGAATCGACGAAGAAAACTCGGCGCCATTGTCGTAGGCGCCGATGCTCGAAGCCAGTTGCCCCGCCATCATCGAGAAGCGCGAAGGCGCACACAACGGGAAATTGGTATAGGCGGAATCGAAGATAGCGCCATTCGAGGCCAGTTCGTCGATGTTCGGCGTGCTCGCGACCGGGTTTTGGTAGGCACCGATGGTGTTAGCAGCCAGTTGGTCCGCCTGGATGACGAGGATATTGGGTCGGTTATTTGTCATGGTTGATTTCCGCTGAATTCAGATTGCTGTAGGTCGGGAATCGCGATATCTTGGCCGTATGCGTCGTTTACTAACTTGTTTGATCCCACTGATAATACTGGGTTGTGCCGGAAGCACGTCACCCAGTTTAACCAATTCCCCCGAACAGCGCGATAACGACTGGGTTACGACCACGCTCGAAGCCAGCGGTTTCGACAGCGCAAAGATGGCGGTGTTAACGCAGAGACTGAAATCCGGTTGGCACCACAACGTGCATATGGTGCTGGTCGAGCACGATGGCAGATTGGTTTACGAAAAATATCTCGCAGGAAAGGACCAAAGCTGGGGTGCAGACCTGGGACATCGAGTCTTCAAACAGGATTCACGCCATGATTTACGTTCGGTTTCTAAAAGTGTAACAGCTCTGTTGCTCGGTATTGCGCTGGGGGATGATTTCGAAGACGCACTGCAGCGCCCGGTCATCGAGTACTTCCCTGAGTACGCGGCCCAGGTTGCGCCAGGTGTCGAGGCCGTAACCCTGCACCAGGTGTTGACCATGTCCGCGGGTTTCGAATGGAATGAAATGGAGGTGCCCTATTCAAACAATCAAAATGATGAAATCCGTATGTATTACACGGATGATCCGGTGCAGTTTGTGCTCACCAGGCCGTTACGCGACCCGCCCGGCGAGAGCTGGTACTACAACGGTGGTATGACCATGGTGCTTGCCGCCCTGGTGGAGAAAATCAGCGGTAAGCCATTTCTTGAGTTTGCCCGTGAAACCCTGACGGAGCCACTCGGTATTTCCGACAAAGATGTCGAATGGAAGGGTTTGGGAATCTGGCGATCGAATGTCAGCCTGCCCAGCGCCGCTTCCGGCTTACGTATGCGCGCCAGGGATCTGGCGAAGATCGGTTCGCTCATGTTGCACGATGGTCGTTGGAATGGCCGTCAGGTAGTACCGCAGGCCTGGGTCCGGGTTTCATCCGAGCGACACATGGAGCAAAACCGACCTAAATGGAGTCTGGAAGGAATTTATGGCTACGGCTATCACTGGTGGCACGGAAATTTCAAAGGTGAGTACGGCGATTTTAGTGCGATAGCCGGGGTAGGTTATGGTGGTCAGCGGGTTTATATTATTCCCGAAAGAAAACTGGTAATCACCATTTTTGCCGGCAACTATGGTAATGGCTACTGGCGTACCTCGGAGCAGGTACTCGCGGACATCGTGGCTGCTGCACCCTGATCATTTCTGCAGGGTGATTTCCAGATTGTCGGAAAAGGACTTGAATTCGTGTTGCCGGATGAAGGTTTTGAAATCGTTGGCATATACTCCAAGCGTGAGCCGATGGCCTCCGAGTTGTGCAAACTCGAATGCCCCATTACCATCGGTTACTGTCGAGCGATAGGAAAACGAATGGTATCCATCGAACGCGAAAGCCGATTTGATCGTCACCTGTACATCTGCCAGCGGTGCCCCGTTATCATCGCTGACCCAACCCGATAAATAGTAGTTGCCGCGGTCGATCACCAGCGTCAGGTTGCGGTATTCGTCTGGCAGTAGTTCCACGCCTTTGATGCGGTAATAGTCTGCGGAATTGGTCGCGATTCTCAATTCACCCGCGGGAAAGGCGCTGAGGTTGAAAAAACCGGAGGAATCGCTGCGGATTAATTGATCGGGAAATTCGACGTTGAGACTACGAACACTGAATTCAAAATCTGCGAGCGGGGCGTTATTGGCGTCGACGATCATGCCATCGACATCGACCAGCTTGATTTGTTTGAGCACGATTTCCGGCAAAGCATCCGTTGTCCCTGCGGTAAATACATCCAGACTGAAGCCCGCATAGTGACCACTGGGTTTGATTTCGAGCTTGTATTGTCGTCCTTTGACCAACTCCTGGAACCGATATTCGCCGCGCTGATTGGTGGTGGCGCTATGTGCAGTAATTTCTTCACCGTCAAAGCCGCTGCTCTCGACCCTGACTTCAACCTCGGCCAGGCCCGCGCCTGCGGCATTTCCAACCCATCCCTGCTGTGCGACCAGATTTTCGGGCCTGATCGGCTCAGCGGATTGTTTGATCGACAACGGGGATTGCGTTGTTGGAAGGTCGCTCGATTTGATTTCGGATTTCGATTGAGAACCTGCAGTGGGTAACCCTGAATCGGTTGGTTCAATATCACCATTAATTCTCACAGAGTCAGGTGCTCTCGATGGCAATATGACAACCAGCACCAGGGCGACCAGCAACACGACTGCGATAATCGCCGTGAACAAAGAGCGAGATCTGATCATAGCTGACGCCTGTATTCTTTCATTTCAGCGACCTGTGAGACGCCTTCATGGTTGGGTCTTCGTCGAAAAATCCATCCGATATCCAGTGAATACCGGCATATACCACGAGGATCCCCGGGCAGTGGCCAGTGATGATATTTGCTGTGTGCCAGACCGCGATGTCCTCGTTATCGATGGCGTGCTCGGCCAGAATCCCTTTCGGCAGGTCGCCACTGTCGCGGAAGGCCCGGTTTTCGACCTGGATGCGACGTCATTGCCCACTGCCGTTGCAGCCGTATTAATTCTTGTCGTCAGAGAAATTGATGGTCCAACGAGTACCATAGCAGAACGGTTTATTTTTTTAGCCGCCACAACGACACAGTGCATATTCGCCTGTGGATGTTCCTTGCCCCCAGGCCGTATTGGAGAGATCGATTCCACCTGAAACGACATAGGGATCATTCGGCGCAATCAGGATATCAGACTAGCCGTCAGTCGGGTAATTTTCGCTTCCATCGAGCGAGTAGTTCAGCGCACCGAGGGACAGTTTCGAATTGTCGCAACAATTTCCTCAATGCTTGCCGCATCCGGGTCGATCCACGGCTCTTCTTTCATTTTGAAAACCGTCGCCAGGTTATCGGTGCAGTAACCCGCATGAGCGCAAATACTGCGGTTGTCGTGAAGGGTAATTTCCCTGCCTTCGTAACGCACTTTAACGTCTTTCAGGCGTCCTTCAAGCTTGTCTGACGAAAATCCAGTTTTCGCGTGTGTGCCAACGCAAAAAGGTTTGTTACCTGACGCGCCGCACCGGCATAAAGCCATTGTTTCGCGGGTTTCCTTCGATCCATTTCTGTTGGTGCATTTGTTAACAGCCTTGATGATGTAAGATCCATTCGATGCCGGAGTTATGTTCGGCTTCTGTTCTGGATTCATACCAATACCCTCACTTCTATCGTTCTCTAAATATACCACCAAAAAAATCGAGCCTGTTCAGTCATCGAAGACGGATTACGCACTTCGTTAAAGAAGATCAGGCTTAAAGCCGAAGCAGAAAACGTGAACTGCCCCCACTAGATTGACCTGGTCTGTATACGGCGGCCGGGGATGGATATTAACCCGGCGACTAAGTATGCCGTATTCAGGGCTTCTGATAAGCGTCAGATCAAGGCGCAGCTCGCAGGTAATCGTAGAGTGTCAACATCGGATTCGGGGCTCCTGGGTGTGGATTGAGTGCTAACACAATTTATCCTGGCCGGTCCCAGGCCTGCACTCCGTTTCTTGCTGTTTACCGCCGAGAACGAATCAAGTTAAAGAAATCCGAAATATTCGAGCAACGGTGAGCTAAACTCTTGAATTGAATGGAACAATTGGGGATAGAAAACGTTAGACAGGTAAATAAACCAGGAATTCGGCCGATAAATTTAATACAAGAGGCCGTCTATCGTTCAGGAAGAACGCACGGCGTTGCATAAATAACCAAGGTTGCGGGGTGTAAACCGATCTAAAGCAGGGTTACAGGAGTCTAACCGAAAATGTCTGAGCGATAGACATTAATAAAAAAGGTTATTAGCTATGGAAACAGTACACAACATGGGTTTCCGATTATCGGAAAACAGGAAATACGTCAGGTATCATATTGACTTTGACTCGATGCCGATTTTCGATCTGGTCACTACCAGCAGTCTGGGCCAGCTTGAAAATATCACCGTCGGTGGTTGTTTGGTCGAAAGTAATCGGGCCGCGATGCTCGATCAGGTATATCACATCAGCATGCCAATACCTGGGCAGTTCGATGAAAGATTTGCGATACGTTGTACAGCACGAAGCGTATGGTCAAGCCCATTACCAAACCTTTCGATTCGGGGTGATCAGGCGCTTAAGAAGTTCATGACTGGTTATGAATTTCTGGACATTTCCGAATTCGAAGTGGACAGTATCGAAGCCCTCATTGCCATACTGGGTCGAACCACGAACTAGTGTTTGCAGGTTGCGTGCTCTTCGGAGGTCACCGGCCTTTTAATTTTCTCAAGCGAGCCTAAATCGCAATCGGTTCCACTCGACTGATGGATCTACTCAGTTCTGAACCCGTATCGAGCTCGGAAAAGCCAATCTCGAAAGACCACCATCGCTACTATTTTGTGACGCCGACCGGTGCGCGGCCCAATCAGGTCCTCGACGATTTTCGCGACTGGTTGATAGAGATATCGAAAGCTTATAGGGATGACCCGATATAGGGGCGACTATCCACAAATGGTTACTGATACGCATTTATCTGAAACGATGCCGTGTGCCGATTGTTCGATGAGTTGACACCAGCGCTTGACCGGGTTGAAAGCCGATTGCGCATGGTTATTCAAATATATTCCTTGCTGTAGCGAACCGCGCGTGAAATGTCCATGCGCGTAATGTCGATGTCACGCAGATGTTCGTCCGTCAGTGAATGCAGATGCTCCATCGACTTACGTTCTTCGGCTTCGCTCTCGTAGCGACGGCTGATCTCAGCGACGTAGTCGCGTAGACCGCGAACGGCACGGCTCAGAATACCCATATCGCCGCTTACCAGGTATTGCGGCCCGTTGGACTGGTGTCCTATTGCAACCGCTTATACGCCTTGAATGACGATTGATTGCTCATACTCGTTAAAAATTCCTTTCTTACTAAACTCCGAATCGTTGATATCCAGGGTTAAAAGGTAATAGTCCTTGGATTTCGTGCCCACCAGTATGAACCTGAAGTAAATTTGCCCTGTGCTAGCTTCCGAGTTCGCATAAATAATCATGGTTTCCACCGGTCCGAAAACCTCGTATCCGGCCAGGCGTATATCCGCACCCTGGTTTATATTTCGTATTGAAGAAACAATTCGGGAAAACTCGCTGAATGATACTTCATCCTTAAACTTGTCATCTGTCCATGCATAGGATAGCTGTTTACCGGTGTCGGATTTAAATCCCGAAAGAAAATCGACAATAAGCTCTGCAGCTCGACTTTCATCATGGACGATAATCCCTGTACTGCATCCCGTAACTAGCAGTAATAATAGAACTCGAGTTGAATTTCTCATTTCTTTATGACGTATAACGCCTCGCATCAGCGAAACGCTTTGCCGATCCGACTCCATGCACTTATGTGGCATGTGCTTTATCATCAAAATGATTGCATTTTCTCTAAGATCCAATGGTTTATTGAATCTTTAGTTAGCCTTTTTTTTGCCAATGACAATGCTTTGATCATCCCTGGGCCTTCATCACTGCGCGTACCCGGCAAATCATCGTCGAAGTGTATCCATGGTAATTGACTCTCCACGCCGTAGCGATACTCCATCTCGACTACCTCCGGGTTGTCCAGGGTTCCGACCGAGACTAGCCCGCATTTCTCACCGCACTTCTCCTGCGACGACCTATGCCGCACCCTGCCTGCATTTGGCTCGGTCAGAGCGCTCGACATAGTGTCAACTATGAAACGAAAAAGATCGAGAAAATGGGCCGATTTCCCATCGCCGCAGTAGATTTTCCCTAAGTCCGACAGACTCCCAGGTCCTTACCGTTTGCCCAAAATATTCTATCTGCCACATAACGCATGTCTTTAGCGGCCCAGCTTTGTGGATCCGCTTCAAGCACTGATTAGGCGATATTTCGCTATTCCCGACGAATGTCTACTATCGACCAAATGGCAGAGACTAATGAATTCTCGCCCAGCTTGCGAATACGACCCTGCCAATGATGTCACATTTCACTTTTCGCTTTAAATCAACCGCTTCTTTCAAGGCTGCAAGCATGTTCCATATTTAATGCAATCCCAAGGTATCGTGTTCAGTAAACCAGTTCTTTATGAAATCGATCAAACACCTCTGCCTGAAGGGCATCGCCTTTTGATAAACATAAACCAGATAGAATGTGAACGCAGGCGGGTCATAGTCGCTTAACACCCGAACCAACTGTCCGGACATTATCTCTTGATGAACAACATAGGACGGCACCCAGGCCAGGCCTTTCCCCTGGAGAGCGGTTTGTTTGATTAGCGGGTTACGATTAACAGTGAAGTCTCCAGCTACTTTGATACGCTGGATTTGTCCGTCGATTATATATGGCCAGCCCAATACTGTCGTTTCATGCTTCGTGCCTATGCAGTTGTGCGCCTTCAAATCATCGGGCGTTTTTGGCGCACCATGCACTTCGAGATAGCCCGTTGTCCCGACCGTAAACATCTGCCAGGTAACAACAGGGATTGCAACCAGTTCGTCGTCAACGACGGTGCCACCTCGAATGGAAAGATCAATGCCATTTTCTTTCAGGTCCTGGATATCGTCTGACAAATCCAGATCAATTTGAACATCTGGATATTTTTCTTGAAAGCTGAACAAGATATCGCTAACTATTATTTCCCCAAAGGAACTGGTCGCGCTGATACAAATTGAACCTTCCATCTCACCCTGCAAAGCGGCAATGGACTGCCTGGCCGCGGTGGCGGATTTTACGATGTCCTGACAATAATCCAGATAAACCTTCCCAGCCTCAGTGAGCGAGAGCTTCCTCGTCGTTCTAAAAAGAAGTTGGGTGCCTAATATTTCTTCCAGTTTGGTTAGCTGTTGGCTAACAAAGGCTTTAGAGCGTCCCAGCGATTTTGCCGCTGCGGTAAAACTGCCTTTTTCGGCAATACTTGCAAAGATTGCCATTTCATTAAATGGATCATTCATTGTTCACAAATACAAACAGTTAGTTTAGATATAGGCCGCTTATGCTATTCAGGCAATATATTTATAATCAAACGAATACAATAACTGAAATCTGGAGATAATTAAATGATATTTGTATTCTATGGCCTGCTTATCGCGTTGATCGTTCTTGCACCTGAAAAACAGATCAGCACAAAAACATCAAACCACCCACCAACTATTCGATGAACAGGCAGGTTAGCCTCCATTTCCGAATAGTCGCATTTGTGTGAAGATCGCCACTTAGGGTCAAGATTTGAAGTTCTGTATAGGGCGTTATTGCAGACACCAAGGGGACATAGATCGATATCACCTAACGCTCAAATCGGCGATACAGCGTTAGCCACGCCCGGCCGCATGCGCGTGTTGGTATGTGTCACGTGTATTGGTTTCTACCATCACGATACAATGCGCCATCGAGATACTTGAATCCTGAGTCACAGGCAGCGGTAACAATTATGCCGCCTTTGCCAACCTCCTCTGCCAACTGGAGTGCCGCAACAACGTTTAGGCCAGTTGAAGTTCCAGCGAAAATTCCTTCCTCGCGTGCGAGCCGTCGTGCCATTATGCGCGCCTCTTGCTCCGGGAGTGCTAGTACATCAGTCACAACTTCTCGGCTGAATAGCGGTGGTACAAAACCAGCTGCAGTTCCATCAATGCCATGAGGGCCAGGCGCGCCGCCGGATAGAACCGGCGATGAATCGGGCTCTAGTGCCACAACTTGCGCACTCGGCCATTTGGCACGTACCACAGAGCCTACCCCCATAATCATTCCGGAGGTTCCCACTGCGCCGCATATCGCGTCTATGGGTTTATGGATTTGATCGAGGATCTCTTTACCCATTTTTTCATAGCCGACAGGGGCATGCTGATTGTGGAACTGATCCAGGTAAATATAGCCGCCACTATCGACAAGACCTTTTGCGCGATTCATCATTCGGGGCCACAGGTCCGGAGTAACTACCCCGCCGCAACTCGGTTCTACGAGCACAGTTGCACCAAACGCCCGCATCGAATCAAGCTTTTCTCGGGCATAGGCGTCGGATGAAATGACTGTAAACTTGTATCCTTTGACTGCGCAAACAAATGCTAGGGATGAGCCCGTGCTTCCGCCGGTGCACTCAAGGAACGAGGTCATTGAATCAATCTGGCGGTCTTTTTCAACACCCTGAATCATGGCAAGCGCCATTCGATCTTTGTACGATCCCGTCGGGTTGTGGCCC
>JAAESG010000325.1 GCA_024229615.1 Gammaproteobacteria bacterium
ATGCCCGGGAAGCGAAGGACATCGGGCTCGTCACCGAGGTTGTCAAACCCGGTGAACTGGAAGCGGCGACGCTGAAAAAGGCGCGCTTGATTGCAGCCATGCCGAACGAGATGCAGCGCATCCACAAGCATTACGTCAATCACGTATACGAAATGATGGGCCGTAGCACGGCGGTCAACTGGTACAACGATTTGATGACCACGATGCCTGCCTGCCTCGCCGCGGCTTACCGCAATTCTGGTCGGCTGACCCAGGAGGAAGCACTCAAATCGGCGCTTGCGGAAACCAATGCACGCTACGATGGGCTCGATTGATTCGATTTATCAGGGGGTACGGACATCGTGCTACCGAAAAAAATGCAGGCGGTGTTGCTGACCGGTTTCGGCGGGCTCGAAAGGCTCAAGTATCACAAAGACGTACCGGTTCCAAATCCGGATCCCGGGCAGGTGCTGGTCAACATCATCGCGGCCGGCATGAATAACACCGATATCAATACCCGTACCGGCGGGTACAACGCGAGCGTAGAGACCGGCACGACCGCGGCGGGTGGCGAACAGGATTTTGGTGTCGACCAGGGTGGTATTGGCGACTGGTCCGGCAACATCGTCTTCTCGCTTCTAGGCAGGATTGGAAGGGACAGTTTACTTCAATTACACTGACTACATGCATGTGACGTAACCCGCGGATGTAGGAGATTTGTAGGAATCAGTTATGCATTGTTGTGCTCAGTGGTGCAATCTCAGCAACGGGTGCC
>JAAESG010000326.1 GCA_024229615.1 Gammaproteobacteria bacterium
CCGGCACCAAGTTCCCAAAAGAGGCTGGACGCTGGCCCACCAGCGCCAACCGATAGCGGGATTCCGGCCGCTCCAGACGCTTCAGCGAACGGCTTAGCCTCAATACCCGTGAATGAATGCTCAAGCCGCTTTCCGTGTCAGGATTTGTAGTTCGTTTTCAAGGTCTCTATAACTCGATTTGTCGAGCTCGCTCTTGCGTTTGAATTTTGACATTTTTACCTTTACTACTCGGGGGTTGATTCGGGTCCGCTCGGGGCGATCAATTTCACTTTCGGCAATTAAAGAGATGAGGTATTGGCATTGGGTCCGTGCGTGTGTTGGCGTGGCAATGCTCGTATGAGGTATTACATCAATAATACATTGCAACGAATCTAAGAAACTGATCCGTCGTGCGTCCTTGTTGTTTTCCACAGCCGCCTGATGGATGCGTTCGCGAACAAGATTGTAAACGATGACCGTAGCATATAATTCCTGCTCGACCAGCTCCGGGGTTTTGCTTCGGAG
>JAAESG010000327.1 GCA_024229615.1 Gammaproteobacteria bacterium
CATTGAGCCTTCCCCTCCAGCTCACCGCCGAAGCGGTAAACTGGAAGGTCCATCAACCAATAGGAGAAGACTCCATGAGATTTTATACCCAACAGCACCGATATACTTGCGGAATTGATCTGCATGCCCGTTCACTCTACGTCTGTATCCTCGATGATACCGGACAGACGCTTGTTCACAAAAATGTTAAGGCCACTCCGGAGGCGTTACTCAAGTTGATCGCTGATTACCGTGATGACCTGATTATCGGCGTCGAATGCATGTTCTCATGGTACTGGATTGCCGATTTCTGTGCGGACCACGGCATCGAGTTCGTTCTCGGCCATGCGCTCTACATGAAAGCAATCCACGGCGGTAAAGCCAAGAACGACCGCATCGACTCCGAGAAAATCGCACGTCTGCTCAAGGGGGGAATGTTTCCTTACGCCTACGTCTACCCGCGCGATATGCGTAGTAGTCGCGACCTGATGCGTCGCCGTATCAAACTGGCCCGTGAACGCGGTGATCTGATGGCCCACATCAAGAACACCTTAAGCCAGTACAATTTGCCGGCCCATACTGAGAACCTGCGCTACGACAAGCATCGCCAGCCGATGCGCTCCGCATTCTCCGACCCAAGCGTACAACGCAGTATCGATCTCGACCTGGACCGAATCGAATTTTACGATGCTCAGCTGGCTAAACTGGAATGGTATCTCAAGAAGACTGCCAAATCGGTGGATCCGAACACGATTGTTCGATTGAAATCCGTTCACGGTATTGGTGATATCCTGTCACTGGTCATTCTGTATGAAATTCACGACATCGCGCGCTTTCCTCGAGTGCAGGACTTCGTTTCTTACTGTCGATTGGTGAAGTGTCAACGCGAATCCGCCGGAAAAGTAAAAGGGACAGGTGGCGGGCGGATCGGTAATCCTTACCTGCGCTGGGCCTTCGGTGAGGCCGCGGCCTTGTTCCTGCGCGGTAATCCAGACGCCCAACGCTGGCTCGAGAAAAAGACCCGAAAACACAACAAGGCCAAGGCGATGACCATTCTCGCCCACAAGCTCGGACGCGCCGTCTATTACATGCTGAAGCGGGAAACCCTGTTCGATCAGGACCGCTTCCTGGCCTCGAGTTAAGAAGGCACGGGCAGAGCCTGGCGCATAACTGGTGTCGATACGTGAAAGCCCGCCGCAACATCATTCTTTATCGCGAGACGATTACTGATGTTGCTCAGCGCTGCGTGATAACCCCTGGCGTTTGATTGGACTGCCCGTGTGCTTCTCCTTACCGATTGAAGTTTAAGGAACTGCACCTGACCCGAACCTGTAAATAACTGGAAGAACAACCAGCCATTGCGTATTGAGTAGGTCGGCACCAGGTTAACTCGAATTGATTCTAGGGCGACGAGTCGAAAACTGATTCGTCACTGACCCTCTATATGTGTTTAGGTAGAACCTTTACATGGAATCCAAGCCGGAATCTTAACTCCGATCGATGATGCCTCGCACTGAAGTCTGGCGACTCCGGTGACAGGCTATTTTTGTGCTTGACTCAGGGACGGCTCATATGTGTTATGC
>JAAESG010000328.1 GCA_024229615.1 Gammaproteobacteria bacterium
ATTTTACGTTTTTCTTCATTTTTCAATCACTTGTGTGATCGAAAAATGGCGGCACATCCCTGTGCCGCAGGAATCTCTGCATTTTGCAGAGATTCCTTAATATGTTTGGGACAACCAAAATGCGCCATCTCGGCGTTGCGGCGCTTGCCAAGGGAATGGCCATTGACGGCGCACCGCGCCTTGATCTGACGCATTTTGCGTTGTCCTGAACACGACATATATTGTCGACGGGTTAATGGATCAGGGACTCACCCGGTTTGACAATAGAAAATTCGACTGGCTGACACTCGACCCGCACCGTCTGCCCAACTTTTTCCGGATCGCTATGTGCAATCGTGAAGTAGGAATCGTCGAGACTGCCCACTTCTGGAAAATCTTCGCGATAATGCGCACCACGCGAATTTTCGCGTGACAGTGCAGCCGCGGCGATGACCTCGGATACCTCGATCAGGCTACTCAGATTTAACCAGTCGTGCCAGCTCAGGTTAAATACCCGGTTGTCGTCAGCGAGTCCACATGCCTGCAGTTCGGTTTTCAATGCGACCATCTCGACCTGTGCTCGCTTGATGCCGTCCGCGTCGCGCAGTACACCGACATCGTCCCACATCAGATCCAGCAATCGATCGCGTATCGAATTGATGCTACCGGCAGCCTGTCGAAACGGTAACATGCTGCGTTCCATTGCCGCTTCGATGACCTCGCTATCAGGCTCGACCCAGTGATTTTGCAGGCTCGCCTGCGCCGCCATCTCATCTCCGGCGATGCCGCCAAAAACGGTTGAATTGGCGACACCATTGCCGCCCAGCCGATTGGCGCCATGGGCGCCCCCGGCATCCTCACCGGCAACGAACAAGCCCGGCATCGCCGTGCGGGTGTCCGTCGTCACGACGACGCCGCCCATGAAGTAATGTGCGGTGGGCACGACTTCGACGCGCCCCGCGGCGAGATCGAAACCGCAATCGGCGCAGCGTTTGACCATGCCCGGAAACTTTGCTGCAACCAGATCGGGACCGAGATGGCTCATTGCAATGTATACCCCTCCGTTCGACGTGGTACGACCGGCGCGCATCTCGGCATAGATCGCGCGACTGACGATATCTCGCGTCGCACGCTCGCCCTCGGCATCGTAATTCAGCATGAAGCGTTCACCCTGACCGTCGAGCAGATAGCCTCCCGCACCGCGCAAGCCTTCCTCAAGCACGGTTCCGGTCATACGCGTATCGCGTCCGGCGAGCAAACCTGTCGGATGAAACTGCACCATCTCCATGTCGCGCAGGCCTAGTCCCAGCCGTAGCGACATCGCCAGTCCGTCCATGGATTTGTCTCCGGATGGAGTATGGTAGCGATACATGGTGGGACCACCGCCGGTTGCCAGAAGCACGGTCTTGGCTTTGACCACGCGGAATTCACCACTACGCATATCGACCAGTAAAACCCCGGCGAGCACGTCACCGTCACGCGATGGCAACAAGGCGAGGGCGCGGTGCTCTTCCATCATCTGTAGCGGCAGTGCGCGCACCTGCTCCATCAGGCGGCTGATAATTTCGATGCCGGTTAAATCTCCCTTATGTACCGTACGATCGAAAGTCTGGCCGGCAAAAGCTTTGTGATGCAGGGAACCGTCATCGTTGCGGTCAAAAAAGCAGCCCAGTTCATTTTCCAGCTCCTGCACCCGGATCACCGCGGTTTCGCATAGACGCATCGCCATATCCTGATCGGGTAGCCACTTGCCGCCACTGATGGTATCCATGAAATGGCGCTCCACCGAGTCGCCCGGACTCAGTGCAACGTTATAACCACCCTGCACCATGCGCGTGCAACCGCATTTACCGAGCAATCCCTTGATTGCAATGGTGATATCGAGCCCCGGATTCGCTCTGCTCGCATGCAGTGCCGCGAACAGACCCGCACCACCGCTACCAAGGATTAAAACGTCGGTTTTAAGGGTTTGAAATTGCATTCAAAAAGCCCGCAACAGGAAACCGCCGGCGACGAAAAATGCAGCCGCGACAGCGAGCGCGGCATAATTTTTCTGCCGATTACTCCACGGCATATTTTCCAGTGCCAGCAAGCGCAAGCCACCAAAAAAGTGCAGCGCGAGCAGAAACACCAGACCGAATTCGACGAATTTCATCAGCGGCTGTTGACTCCAGTGCAGGAACCGATCCAACGTCGCGTCACCCTGCAACGAAAGACCCAGTACGTAAAAATGGAGCGGCAGAAACAATGCCAGACCCAGCCCGGATATCCGATGCAGTAAAAAGGCCAGGTACAGAGGCTGTTTGCGATGCGCTTTCATGACATTCCCACGAGCCCGGCGATCGCGCGCAAACCGGCAAATGCCAGGCCACAAAAAAATAACCAGCTCAGACTGCTGAGAACCATCCCGCGCAACTGCAGCCACTCACGCATGATGTTACGCAAGCCGAGGGCCGTATGCACCGAAACCGCGATTACGAACAACCCGTAGGTGCTACCCCAGAACAGGCTACCGCGCGTGCGCGCAAGTATTTCACCGGCATCGAGACCACCCTGGATCGCGTAAATCATAAGTCCGAGGTGTAGCAACACCAGTGGCGCCATGATCGCGGCACTGATCCGCTGGGCGAGATAAAGCCTGATTTCAAGCATGGCGCGATCGATATCTGCGCCGCAGAAAATCACTCGCTGTCAAACGTTTCAGCCCGGCGATCGACGCGGTCGGGTTGAGTTCATTCGGACAATAGCTCGCACAGCCCTGCTGTGAATGGCATCGGTGGCACCCGGCATCGCCCGCGACCGCCGCCAGACGACTCTCACCAGCCGTATCGCGAACATCGTTTTGTAAACTCCAGGCACGGTTGAGTGCGGCCGGACCCAGGTAGTCCCGGTTCCACGCGACCACGTCACAGGACGCATAACAGATGGCGCAGTTGATGCACTCAATCGCCGCGTTGGCAGCCTCTCGTTCAGGCGAGCATGGTGAGATCGGCGCAATCTTTTCATCACGCGTCGTGCTTCCCTGAAACTGACCTTGTGCCTGATTCCATTTAGCGAAGAATTCGCTCATGTCGCAGGCGAGATCCTTGATCACCGGCAGGTTGCGCAACGGTTCGATCGTCAACTGTTTATCGCGCATGACCTTGTTAACATGGGTGCGACAGGTCCAGCGCGGGATGCCGTTGACCATCATTGCACAGGAACCACACATACCTACCCGGCAGGCAAAACGGTAGCTTAGTCCGGCATCCAGATTTCGCTGAATCCAGGTGACGATGTCGAGTATGGTCTGGCTCGGTTGTTGCGGGACCTGGAACTCGTCAAAACTGCCACCCTCGGAGTTGCCTCGCCATACGTGAACCGTAATCGATGCTGTGCTTGAATCTGACATCGACACATGATATTACTTAATTTAAATTTAAAATAATGAATTTTTTTTAATATGTACTTTATTTAATTTAAAGTTAGCGAGACCGATGAACCTACGCCAATTACGTACGCTCAGCAAAATTCGAGATAGCGGCAGCTTTGCCGCGGCCGGAGACCAGATCGGATTGAGTCAGGCCGCAATCAGCGTGCAAATGCATCAACTTGAAAAAGAACTCGAGGTGAATTTGTTCGATCGCAGTAGCCGACCTGTTGCGCTAACCGCCGAGGGAGTGCGCGTCGCACAGCTCGCGCGCGAAGTACTTGACAAGGTTGATGGCATCAAACTGGAAGCGAGCGGCGCAAAGGTCTCGGGATCGGTGTCGATAGGATTCATCCCAACCAGCGTGCATAACCTTTTGCCCAGGGTGCTCGATGCACTACGGCGGCAATTTCCAGAACTTCAGGTAAGCGTCAAATCAGGCTTATCCGGTGAACTAGCGGCAGCAGTCGTACGGCGTGAACTCGATTACGCATTGCTAACAGCTCCGCTTGTTGAAATGCCTGAGCTCGAAATTACGGTGATCGCATCCGAGCCTTTTTACGTGATCGCTCCGGTCGGGATGGAATTTGCATCCGATGCCGAACTGTTACGCTCAATGCCCTACATCGCATTCAATAAACGCACCTGGGTGGGTCGGCATATCGCGGCCAAATTACAGCAACGTGGAATTCACCTGAGCGAATCAATCGAAATCGACTCGCTGGAAGCAATCGAAAATCTGGTGGCGGATGGTTTCGGGGTTTCCATAGTGCCGCGCCGACTGCATGCGGCACTGGATAACCAGAAGTTGAACCAAGTCCCGTTCGGAAACCCAATTGACACACGTCAACTGGTGTTGGTGCAACATATTGGCAAGCCGAAGTCCCGTTTCGATCTGGCGATCAAAAATATTTTTGTAGATTTGCCACGGGGCTGATTTAGCAGCCCGTTGACTGGATCGCCTTAGGGCCTGTTAACCCTATTTATCCCTTCCCATGGTTCAACGTCGAAAGTAACGGAATTCACCCAAAATCATCACAGTCATTAATATTAGCGCTCTGTAGCCCGGTATTGGCAATACAGGTTAAATTGCCGGGAAATATGGCCTGGCACTATAAAGCGTGATTCAGAGCACGCTTTGGATCCCGGGTTAAAGCTATTCTTTTATACCTTACTCACCATAAAACCTTAGTGTTTAAAGCAGGATCTTTTCGATGAAAGACGATACAACCCACACTGAAATCGAGGGAAATGATCTCACCGACAATAACCTGACAGTGACCTACACTCAGGTTGCCAGCTGTGCCATGGGCAGCAATTCGGTCGAACGTCATCGTCAAAGCTTGCGTGCCAAGCTCGAGCGCGAACGCTTCGAACGCCAAAAACAGCTTGACCAATCCTTCATCTCTTCTGTCCGCAATCTATTTGATCTGATCAGACACTAGCACTCCTTCAAGGAGTACTAGATTAATCAATCGAGTCGAATTGTCCGGGCAGTCAACCCCGACTGTTAGGCTTGACTGTGTCGGGCGATAGTGGAAACATGCGGGCTTTGACAACCTGACATCATTTCCACCGTATCGGTTCGTAATGCTCCAGATAACTAGCGCCGCAACACTTCGATCGACCCATTGGTTTTCGAACCGCAAAGCGTTGCATACAGATCGATTTATTGCATGTGGCCTTCGACACCAGGGTTATCAATCTCCAAAACCGTTTTGTTAAGCTCATCAACCTGAGAACTCATTAATATGCCTGGTAATCTCACTATGGAAGCGCTCAAGGAAAGAGTCGCCGGCGGACAGATCGACACGGTCATTACCGCTTTTCCCGATATGCAAGGACGGCTCATGGGAAAACGATTTCAGGCCGAGTTCTTTGTCAGAAGCGCCTGGGAAGAAACACACTGCTGTAACTATCTGATCGCAACCGATCTTGAAATGTTTACGGTGGACGGATACTCGGCGACCAGCTGGTCAGCCGGATATGGCGACTATGTAATGAAGCCCGATCTCGCTACCCTGCGTGTATTACCCTGGCTCGACGGGACCGCGATGGTATTGTGCGATTTGATGGACCACCACACTCACGCAGCCGTGCCGCATTCACCTCGCGCAATATTGAAGCAGCAAATCAACCGCTTGCAGGAAATGGGATACGCCTCAGCCGTTGCGACGGAGCTCGAGTTTTTCGTCTTTCGTGAAAGTTTCGAGGAATTACGCGACAAATCGTATCGCGATATGACCACGATCAGTTCCTACAACGAGGACTATCATATTTTTCAGACCACCAAGGAAGAAGACTTGATGCGTAATATACGTAACGGTCTGCAGGGCGCAGGCGTATGCGTCGAAAACACCAAGGGAGAAGCCGACCCGGGACAGGCGGAAATCAACGTCTGCTACAGCGATGCGCTGGAAATGGCCGATAACCATTGCCTGGTCAAGAATGCTGTCAAGGAAATGGCCTTTCTGAACGGGCGTGCGGTAACCTTTCTTGCCAAGTGGAGCCACGACGCGGCGGGTTCTTCGAGTCACGTTCACCAGTCCCTGGTTTCAACCGCTGGAGATACGGTTTTTTACGACCCGAACGCCGAGTACGGCATGTCGGCGTTGATGCGGCAGTACCTCGCGGGGTTGTTGAAATATGCCAACGACAATACTTACTTCCTGGCACCCTATATCAATTCCTACAAGCGATTCATCGCCGGCACATTTGCTCCGACCAAGGCTATCTGGTCACTCGACAATCGTACTGCCGGCTACCGTGTCGTCGCCGATGGCAGTCGCAATGTGCGCGTCGAATGCCGGGTTGGAGGCAGCGATTTGAACCCTTACCTGGCGATAGCCGCCCAAATTGCGGCGGGCATCGCCGGAATCGAGGAAGAACTCGAGCTGGAGAAAGAATTCAAGGGTGACGCCTACCAGGCGCGTAAGGCACGCGAAATACCGGGTACCCTGTCACAGGCTACGCTGGCGCTGAAGAAATCGACCATGCTGCGAGATGCAATGGGATCGGATGTTATCGATCACTATGTGCGGGCCGCAGAATGGGAACAAGAAGACTTCAACAGCAAGGTCACCGAGTACGAAGTTAAGCGCGGCTTTGAACGGGCCTGACACAACACCATCCTATTGAGTGAGATTGAAACATGCAATTAAACGGAAACTGGTCTTACCCGACCGCAATTCGATTCGGCGCGGGCCGCATCAACGAGATAGCCGACGCCTGTAACGCCGCTGGAATCAGCAAGCCGTTGCTGGTCACCGATCGCGGGCTTGCTAACCTGCCCATTACTACCAGTACGCTGGCACTGCTTGATCAGGCCGGCCTCGGCCAGGCCATGTTTGCCGAGGTCGATCCCAATCCCAATGAAAACAATCTCGAGCAGGGACTCAAAGCCTACCGCGACGGGGGGCATGACGGAGTCATCGCCTTCGGCGGCGGTTCGGGACTCGATCTGGGCAAGATCGTCGCTTTTATGTGCGGACAGACGCGCCCGGTCTGGGATTATGAGGATGTCGGGGACTGGTGGACGCGCGCCGACGCCGATAATATAGCTCCGATTATCGCGGTGCCGACGACCGCCGGAACCGGTTCTGAAGTCGGTCGTGCCGGGGTTTTATCCAACTCTGAAACGCACGAAAAGAAAATCATATTTCATCCGAAGATCCTCGCAGCAGTGGTCATTTGCGATCCGGAGTTGACCGTGGGAATGCCCGCTGCAATCACCGCCGGTACCGGGATGGATGCGTTCGCACATTGTCTCGAAGCTTACTGTTCGCCGCATTATCACCCAATGAGCCAGGGTATTGCAGTCGAGGGGATGCGACTGGTCAAGGAATACCTGCCGCGAGCCTACGCCGACGGTAGTGACATCGAGGCTCGCGCTCATATGATGTCGGCCGCCGCGATGGGTGCTACCGCTTTCCAGAAAGGCCTCGGTGCAATCCATGCGCTGTCGCATCCGATCGGTGCGTTTTACAATAGTCACCACGGCACCACCAACGCAGTGGTCATGGCGCCGGTGCTCAAGTTCAACCGTGCGGCGATCGAGACACGTATCGACGCCCTCGCCGCTTATCTCGGCATCGCCGAAGGTTTTGACGGTTTCTATAACTACGTGGTCGAATTAAATACATCGCTCGGTATCCCGGCCAATCTGACGGATCTCGGCGTAACAAATCCGGACATGGACTGGCTGGTAGCATCCGCACTCAAGGACCCGAGCGTCGGTGGCAATCCGATCGAGATGACCGAAAGCAATACCCGAACTCTGTTCGAAGCCTGTCTGTAGAAAATTAATCGGAATCTTGCGACGCACTTACGCCTGGGCACATAGGTTCGATCCCGGATAACCTCATCTACAAGGTTTCCGGGATGACGTCAGACGCTGATTAGACCAGTTTGTCGCGCGGGGTATCGCCGGCAAAGAAGGCCTCGATATTTTCGACCACGCGCATACCCATCGCCTTGCGGGTTTCCTGGGTTGCGCTACCGAGATGTGGCAACAGCACGACATTCTCCATTTGCAAAAGCCCCGGATTAACCGTCGGTTCCTGTTCAAACACATCGAGGCCGGCGCCTGCAATCTCACCGCTTTCCAGCGCGGTGACCAGCGCCGCTTCATCGACGACATCGCCACGTGCGGTGTTGATCAGAAAAGCACCTGGCTTCATCGCCTTAAACGCCTCGCTTCCGATCAGGTGATAGGTCTCCTTGCCACCCGGACAGTGCAGTGAAATGAAATCGGCCTGGGCAAATACTTCCTCGGGCGATGTACACTGGGTCACATTCAGTCCGGCGATATCTTCGGCACGCGGTGGGAAAGGATCATGGAATATGATCTTCATATTGAAACCATGCGCAGCGCGAGCGGCGACAGCGCGCGCGATACGGCCCATACCAATCAGTCCAAGGGTTTTGCCGGTAACACTGCTACCCATCATGTGAGTCGGACGCCAGCCGGTCCACTCGCCGTTACGAAGATGTCGCTCTCCTTCTCCGGACCGACGCGCGATCGCCAGCAACAGGGTCAGCGCAAGATCGGCGGTGCAATCGGTCAGCACTTCCGGAGTATTGGTGACGGTCAGACCAGCAGCCTTCGCCGCGTCGAGATCGATATGGTTGAAACCGACCCCGTTACTACCGAGAATCTTCGCGCGCATATTGTCGGCGCCCAGCACTTCGGCTGTTACCTTGTCGCAAACAGTGGGTAATACCGCGTCGGCGTTGCGCAGAGCGTCCTGCAGCTCGGCAACCGACATCGAGTGGTCGTCGTCGTTGAGCTGAGTATCGAATCGATCCACGAGCACCGCTTCGACTTCCGGGTGCCAGCGACGGGTGACTATAACCTTGGGTTTGGACATTGCAATTTCTCCTGTAAAACTTTCGCAACTAGGGCATTAAAAAACCGGCGCAGTTTAATCGCAAGCAGCACATTATACTATCGTAAAATCGCCATCATGAAGCTTCTCTATCGGAAGATATTTGCTGCGCATGGCGAAAGGTCTCGGTGTGGATCAGCGAGGCCCGTAGTGCGCGCGTTGCAACCAGTACTTCAAGCAGGAATGAACTGAATGCCAGACTCAGGATCACCATGCAGATGATGAACAGGCTCGCAACCACGGCCGACACATTCAGTTGCAACAAACTACCCAGGAACAGGGTGACGACCACCAGGCATACCAGAATGGCGCTAAGAACGGCGGCGCTGATCGCAAAATGATTCAAATGCATGCGCCTTCGCAGGTTCCTCATTTCACGCCGAATGATACTTCTATGCTCCGAAGACATCGCATCGGACCTGGTTGCCTGCAGCGAGCGCGAGCGATCGATGGTACGCCCGAGTCGATTGGTCAACACCATCAACAGGCCTGAAATTCCAGCCAGCAAGAAGACCGGCGCGACCGCAATATCGATAACATTGGCGACCGTGGCAATGTTCCACTCCATTCCACTCATACCGATTACTCGTCGTCAACCAGTTCCGGATAGCCGAACAGCGACGCGGTACCGCCGGTATGCAAAAACACTACGTGATCGTCGTGCCCGAAATCACCGCGCTTCAGCATATCGATCAACAAGGCGAAGGTTTTACCCGAGTAGGTCGGGTCCAGTAAAACGCCTTCCCGTCGCGCCAGGTACCTAATTGCGTCTACCGTGGCTTCACTGGGTAAGCCGTAGCCGGGCGCCAACATGCTATCGTCGCAAATAATATCGTCGTCGGGAATCCGGATATGAGTACCGATGACCTCGATCACCGAGTTCAGCTTGGCTTTGACACGTTGCATCTGACTTACGCCATCACGACGCACACAGACACCATGCACCGGGGCGACACAACCGCAGGCCCTGACGCCGAGCAGGAACCCGGTATGCGTGGACGCGGACCCGGTCGGAACGACGAATCGCACAGGCTCAATTTGCAATGCATCCAACTGCGCCATCAATTCCTCGGCGCCATCGACGTAGCCGAGCGCACCGTAAGGTGTGTGCGCATTGGATAGCGGTATCACATAGGCTTTGCCGCCCCGCGCAGCGATCTCAGCGGCACGTACTTCGAGCGCCTTGTCGGCACCATCTTCATCTTCACCCTCAGGATAGTAAGAAATTTTCGCACCCATCAGCTTGACCAGGTATGGATTGCCAGAGTTGTGATACTCCGGCTGTTCACGTGCGACGCGATGCTCGAGTTGCACTTCGACTTCGAGACCCATCTTGCGTGCAGCGGCAACGGTCATACGCACGTGATTGGACTGGACCGCACCGGTGGTCAGCAAGGTATCCGCACCCTCTTTTAATGCCTGGCCAAGATAAAATTCGAGTTGACGGCTCTTGTTACCACCGAAGGCCAGACCGGTACAATCGTCGCGCTTGATCCAGACATTGGTGGCAAACTCGGCGCTGACATTCTTCAATAGCTCGAGCGGTGTCGGTTTATGACTCAATTCGACACGGGGAAAGTCTTTAGTTAGTGACATCGCTGGTGACTCCGCTCAGCTTAGGATTTTAATTAGCACTACCCCGAGACAAACCAGGATGGCGGCAACGATACGCTGACGACCAAAAGGTTCGCGGAACATCAGGGTACCGATCAAGGCTGCAAATATTACACTGGTTTCGCGTAACGACGAAACCAGTCCCATCGGCGCGACGCTCATCGCGTAGATAACCATCGCGTAAGCGAGTGCCGCGGCGAGTGCGCCGGCAGTTATCTTACCCGGTTTGGCGCGCATATAGACAAACCATCCCGTTCGATCCCGCGCCAGCAACCACAGACCGATCGGAATCGGTTCGAGCACAAACAACCAGAGTATGTAACTGAAAGGGTTGCCGGCGGCACGTACACCGATGCCATCGGCGACGGTATAGGCGGCAATCAAAACCGAGGTCGCCAGCCCCCAGCGCAACGCAGGACCGGGAATCTTACCAAACCTGCCGCCAGCTACGGTGATGCTGATAAGCCCGGCACTGACCAGACCGATACCGAGCATCGCACCCGATGACAGATACTCGCGGGCAAACAATGCGGCGCCAACTACGACCAGTACGGGCGCCAGACCACGAAACAACGGGTAGACCTGTGACAGGTCTCCACTGCGGTAGGATCGGGAAAGCGTGTAGTAGTAAACCGTGTGGATGAGTGTGGAAGCCAGCAGCATGGGCCAGCTGGCCGCGAGCGGTAGCGGCACGAAGAACAGTAGCGGTAGACACCAGATTGCGTTAACCAGGCGGTAGGATGCGATACTGAATTGCGGTGCCCCACCCGATTTAGCCATTGCATTCCAGCTCGCATGCAATACTGCGGCCAGCAGCACCATACCGATAACCAGAGGCGTCACAAGGTTCCCGGTTTAGTTTTTATCCACATCTCGCGAGACAATGCAGCGGGATACTGGCGACTGGAACTGTTTTATCTCCAAGCGCCCGTATTGACACTGATTATTTCACTACTGTCACCGAGCAATGCGAATGCCGGACGACCTTGGCAGCGCAGGAACCCAGCAACAGATTTTCTATCTGACTATTGTGCGACGCAATGACGATCAGATCGATATCATCGTCCTGCGCCTGCTTTAAAATCAACTCGGCAGGATTACCCTCGGCCACAACCGCGTTGACCTCGATATCATCCGGAACATTATCGGCGATGTACTGCTTCAAATGACGAGCCACCTCCTTCAATGCATTCCTGACTGTCTCCTCATCGAAAAAGGAAGCTACAAGAGGTGTGCCAAAACCAGGAGCGACAGTCATGACGGTCATTTTCGCAGCCGAACGCTGAGCCTCTCCAATGGCTATCTTGAGTGCCTTCTCGGCTTCGGCGGTATGCTCCAGATCTACCGGAAACAGAATATTGTTATGCATGACTTGCTCCTGCCGGTGTTATCTTATCCTGATCTCGTCGAGCACTCTGTAGCTTCCAGACGAGGATTAACAACAGTATTGCGGGAATATAAAACCAGCGCTTGTCCGGTGTGTCGGCTTTTTGCTGGACATCGACGACTTCCCAGTCAAAATCGATTTTCTGCTTTTCCGCGGCGCCGCCGAAGACGATATTGTCGACCAGCATTTTGCCTTCTTCCTCGCGCAGCTCAAGCCCCGCGGCCATTTCCACGCGCTCCTTACCCGGTCCCGGAGCACCGACCGGCAGCATCACCACCTTGTCGATCAAGTCGCCTTCCAGGGTTTCACCTCTGACGTGAACTCTCAATAATCCATTGTCCGGTTGCTGTTCCGCGACTTCATAGATTTTGGCCGCGTCTACCTTCATTAACGGATCGTAAAGCATATCCATGAAGAATCCGGGGCGAAATAAGGTGAAGGTAATCAACAATAACGCGACCGTTTCCCATCTTTTATTATGCGTGAGGAAAAATCCCTGGGTTGCCGCCGCAAACAATAGCATTGCGGTCAGCGCCGATACCACCACGACTATCAAATGAATCGGACCGGTGATGCCGATCATCAGCAATTCGGTATTGAAGATAAACATGAACGGCAGCACGCCGGTTCGGATATCGTAGACGAATCCCTGCACACCGGTTTTTATCGGGTCACCTCCGGAGATCGCCGCCGCGGCATAGGCCGCCAAACCCACCGGTGGCGTATCGTCGGCGAGGATACCGAAATAAAACACGAATAGATGAACCGCGATCAACGGCACGATCAACCCATTACTGGCGCCGACCGAAACGATGACCGGCGCCATCAGCGAGGAAACCACGATATAGTTTGCCGTTGTGGGTAGGCCCATGCCGAGCACCAGGCTGATGCCGGCGGTAAACAGCAACATCAGAATGATGTTGCCGGCCGAAATGAACTCGACAAATTCAGCCAGCACCAGGCCGATTCCGGTCAGCGTAACCGTCCCCAGTATGATTCCGGCGCAGGCGGTCGCGACGCCGATACCAATCATGTTTCTGGCACCTGAGACCATACCGTCGACAAAATCGCTACGACATTCTTTAAAATACGAACCAAGCTCGCTTTCGCCACGGAACATGGCTTTCAACGGCTTATGCGTCAGCAATACGATTGCCATGAATACTGCAGCATAAAATGCGGACAATCCGGGTGAAAGACGTTCGACCGTCAGGCACCAGATCAGTACCGCGACCGGTAACAAAAAGTAAAGGCCCGCTTTAACTATGGGTCCCGGTACCGGCAACTCCGTAATCGTATCGCTGCGCCCCAATTCCGGGAAATTAGTTGAGTACTTGGCCAGGCCAACATAGGCGATCAGCACAATGACCGATGAAATCCAGAAGGTGTAGTCGCCGCCAACATCCTTTAACCAGCCGAATCCGTAATAGCAGATGCCGGACAATATGATGATGCCGAGAATAACGGTGGTATATACGATCAGGCTGCGCTTCAATGAACTCTCGACAGATTTCTTCAGGCCCTCGAGCCCTGCCTTCGATGCCTCGAGATGTACGATATAAACCAACGCTATATAGGCGATGATTGCCGGTAGAAAAGCGTGTTTGATGACTTCTATGTAGGAGATACCGACAAATTCGATCATCAAAAATGCCGCCGCTCCCATGACCGGTGGCGTCAGCTGGCCATTGGTCGAAGAAGCCACCTCGACCGCACCGGCCTTCTCCGCCGAGAAACCGACACGCTTCATCAACGGGATGGTAAAGGTACCGGTGGTGACGACATTCGCGATCGACGAACCGGAAACCAGGCCCGTCAAAGCGGAGGAAACCACTGCGGCCTTGGCCGGCCCCCCACGCATATGACCCAATAGCGAAAAGGCAACCCAGATGAAATAGTTACCGGCGCCTGCTTTTTCCAGCATTGAACCGAACAGCACAAACAGGAACACCATCGATGCCGAGACGCCCAGCGCCACGCCAAAAACGCCTTCCTGGGTTAACCACATGTGGGACATGGCCTTACCGAAGGACGCGCCTTTCCAGGCGATGATATCCGGACCCAGGTGACCAAAAAATACATAGCACAGAAAAATACCGGCGATGATCATCAGCGGAGGCCCCAATGCACGTCGGGCGGCTTCCAGGACCAGTACTATTCCGATACCCGCAATCACCAGATCCGTGGTCGTTGGAAGTCCGGGACGGTCACCCAGCTCAACGGCAAATATCGACAGGTACATGGTGACTATGATTCCGGCCAGCGCCAACACCCAATCCTGTATCGGAATCCTGTCACGAGGCGATCTCTTCAACGCAGGATAGGCCAGGAAAGCCAGCGAAATAGCAAAAGCCAGGTGAATTGATCGGGTATCGGTATTGTTCAGTACCGGTAGCCAGGAGGAAAACACATCCATGAAGGGTAATGGCGAAGCGATCCAGAGCTGAAACACGGACCAGCAGAAAGCGGTCGCCAGAATCAGTTTGCCGACGCCACCTTCGGGGCTGCGTGCGCCAGTATCAGTGGCGGCGATCATCTCCTCCAGTTCAGCTTCTGAAGCATGAGATTTATCTGTTTGTTCGACCATTGCGGTCCCCCCGGTTTGGCTTTTATTGTTTGCTGGAAACTGAATCCAGGCTTGTTTATTTAACTCAAACCAGGTTTTACGCTCGATTCGATATTAGTTTGAGTTAAATAAACAAGGGGGCCAGGCCCCCTTGCCAGAACTTCTTGTATCTACGCTGAGCTTACATCCAGCCGCGTTCCTTGTAGTAACGCATCGCACCTTCATGGATAGGCGCGGAAATGCCCTTGGTCACCATATCTTTTTCAGTTAAATGCCCAAACGCCGGGTGTAGCTTTTTGAATGCGTCAAAATTCTCAAACACGCTTTTGACAACTGCATAAAT
Source organism: Gammaproteobacteria bacterium (assembly GCA_024229615.1). Taxonomy (GTDB): domain Bacteria; phylum Pseudomonadota; class Gammaproteobacteria. Next base: position 14,686 of record JAAESG010000328.1, read on the forward strand.
GGTATCTGCAGAGGTCGCAGTTGACGAAACAAAAGTCGCCAAAACACCGAAAGTAGGCACATCATTGGGATTACCACGATACATTCCGCCAGGAATAACCGTAGTACCGTAGAATGGATACTTGTCAACCAGCTTGTTGATTGCCGCTCCATCGACCGCAACAAAATTCGCTTCACAGGTCGTGGTCGCTTCCTTGTTCAAGGCCGCAGGGTTACCCACCAACCAGAAAAACGCATCGATCTTGTTGTCGCACAATGCGCCAGGCGTTTCAGATGATTTCATCTGGGCTGCAAGCTTGAGATCCTTGTTGGTCTTTCCCATGGCATTCCAAACAACATTCCAGGTCGCTTCGGTACCCGATCCGGCGTTGCCGATATTGACGCGCTTACCCTCCAGGTCACTGATATGTTTAATATTGGCATCTTTACGGGCTACGATACTAATCGGTTCCGGATGTACCGAGAATACAGCCCTGAGTTCCTTGTAAGGACCTGCATCAATAAACGATTTCTTTACGCTACCGTTGTATGCATGGTACTGCCAGTCAGACTGGGCAACACCCATATCCAGCTCTCCACCACGGATGGTATTGATGTTGTAAACAGAGCCACCGGTTGATTCAACCGAGCAACGAACGCCGTGTTCCTTGCGCCCCTTGTTTACCAGACGGCAAATTGCGCCACCAGTCGGGTAATAAACTCCGGTGACACCACCGGTACCAATGGTGACGAACTGCTGATCTGCCGCCAGTGCGCTTCCGCTGCCCAGCGACGCAGCCAACAGCGAGGCAAAAGCAACTTTGCTTAATACTTTCATGATTTTCTCCTTAACGATTATGTTGTGCCGATTATTTTTGTTGTCTGCAATACAGCGTTTCGGCGCTTGCTGAACTGCCAATCCTGTCTAACAAGCCACATTATTAAGAGCGGACAGGTCATTGTCAAAACATAAAGATATGGTTTACAAAACAAAACAGGCTATTTTCCAGAGAAAACACCGGGTTTGACTGTTACTAAGCACATGAATCGTCTACATTACCGCGACCAAAATACGGCACCGTCATGACGCCAATCGATACCACTTTAAAAGACGAGCTGAAGCAGTTCGCGATTATTGCAATTCCGCTTTCGGCGGCATACCTGGCAGAATTCGCGATGTTCCTCACCACCAAGATGGTGGTCGGTAAACTTGGCTACCACTCGCTGGCGGCGGTTGGAATCGCCGGCGACCTGTCTTTCGAGGTCTTGATAGTATTGATGGCGCTGCTCTCCGTGGTCGGTGTACTCGCCGCTCAGGCGTTCGGCGCCGGCAAAAAACTGGAGCTGGGTAATTCGGTCAGGCAGGGTTTTTATGTCGCCACAGGGCTTGGAATTCCGGCGATGCTGTTTATCTGGAATCTCGATCTGGCGCTGATCGCCACACATCAGGATCCCCGGGTCATCGAACTCGCACGGGAATACCTGGCCGGGCTAAGCGGTGCAGTACTACCGGTACTGTGGTTTTCGATATTTCGCAATTTTGTCGCCGTGTTGTCACAAACGGTTTCGATTCTGGTAATCAGCGTCCTTGCTGTCGTCTTGAACTACGTGTTGACGCTATGGTTGGTTTACGGCGGCCTCGGTCTGCCACCCCTGGGTCTGTTCGGTGCAGGGCTCGCGACCACCGTCGTTTCGTGGTTCATGTTTTTTGCGTTGGCGTTACATGTCTACCACAAACCAATGTTTCGCGGATACGGTCTGTTCAAGGAAAAATGGCGACTGCATTGGCCGCTGTGCCGTGAAATCATGTGGCTGGGCCTGCCGGTAGCAGGGCTGACGTTCCTCGAAGCGGGATTATTCGTCGCGACCTCGGTTCTTTCCGGTGTCATCGGAGCAAAAACCCTGGCTGCCTATGAAATCACCGCGGCATGGATCGGTATACCATTTGTCATTGCCTTCGGAATTGCCGAGGCCACCATGATTCGAGTAGCGCATGCCATCGGTCGCAACAGCATGCCGGACGCACGCCGCTGTGGTTTTCTCGGCATGGGCCTGGTGGTCTCGATTACCGCGTTTATGATCGTTGTACCGATTGCTTTTTCAAAAGAAATCATCCTGGTATTCATTACCCCGGAGGATCCTGGATACGAACAGGTGTCTGCCTTGGCCACCCAGTTCCTGTTTATTGGCGCCTTGTTCATGATTTTCGATGCCCTGCAGGCAGCCGCCGCACGCGCTCTCCGGGGTATGAAAGACAACCTCGTGCCACTGTGGATAGCGGGCTTCGGCTACTGGATTCTCGGTATTGGGGGCGGCTCTGTGCTCGCTTTTCACTACCAGATGGGCGGCGTCGGCCTTTGGTGGGGCCTGGCCATCGGCCTGGCGGTGGCTGCTTGTCTGCTCAGCTTGCGCTTCCATTTCTTCACCCGACCTGCTGGCCTGTCGTCCGCTGTATAAATCTCGCCTGATTTCAGGCCGCCCCCTCCAATTAGAGATACCTGAACTAGTACTTCATATGTATATTAGTTATTGCTTATATAGTTAATAATCCTGTATCGCTTGATACAAGTTCGATCACTCAAAATAACGGGTAAACAAGAATGATAAGTAAAAAATTACTGGGAATTACCGCGATGGGCCTGCTAACACTGAGCCTGACATCAAACGCAACACAGCCCGTCGAGGCCGATGTCGCGACTTCGCAAGCTGCAGCTGCCAACACAAACATGTTCGACCCGAATTACTGGATGGCTGGCGCAAACATTTCCATACCACCGGCAATCTCGACAAAACCGGAATTCAATGCCGCCCATCCGAGCGCATGGATGAAGCTGGTCAATCCGATAAGTCATATGCAAACCCACAAGATGTTTGCCAACCCGGCCAGTTACACCCAATTCATGCGTCCACAGTTTTACCTGGAGTTCATCAACCCACAGAACATGATGGCGTGGGTAAACCCCGCTTCTTACCAGGTCATGATGGAGCAGCAAACCATGAATTACTGGATGAATCCGGCATCTTACGCGCACATGATCGATCCGGCGATGTACCAGGAAACCCTGAATCCGGCAAATTACATGGTTTATTTGAATCCGAATACTTATTTGGGACTGATGGGTTCAGGGACCTGCAACGCAGAAAATCCGAACAACACTTCCGGCTGGTTCGGAAGTACCTGCTAGCCTGAATATTTCACCAGTATCCCGGCTGGGTTACCTACTCCTCCTCAGGGATTTTTATCCCAGGATTTTGCCGCGGTCTCCACCGCGGCTTTTTTTTATGGTCAGCTATTGGTTCTACCGTAGAAACCCATGTTTTCCTCATCCGAAAACATCCGGCCGGGTGTTTCATAGTATGAAAAGACAGTGATAACCCGCGCCCGATTACCGACCGGAGGGGTCACCCGGTGTGCAGTATTCTTGCCACGAAATACATTGAGATCGCCCGCGCCCAGTTTCAGCGTCGTGACTTCGCTATCCTCGCCACGCAACAGTCTGGCGACACCTTCGTAGTTAGGGTTCCGCTCGCTACGCAACGCCTGTCGGTACTGAAAATCACCACCTTGCCGGGGTGCCTGTAATAACAGCGTGGTGGTAAACTCTGAACGATCGAAATGCCAGTTTAAACCCTCGCCCTCGTAATAACCCATGACATTGGCGCAGGCCAGTGGATCGTTCATTGGGTAGAGTATGGGAATATCCATTACGCGTGCCAGAAGCTCGGTCATACCCGACCATTGATAAACCTGGCGTAGCGGCTCGGCCAGTTGATCACCACAAAGCGTGTGGTTGATGGTTTCTACCCGTGCCAGGGCCGGATGATCGGTGGGGAGGTCATCAAAATGATCATTAAAATAAATATTATGCGAGCGTGCGTGGGTAAAGGATTCGCGTTGCAGATTCCGCAGCAAGCCAGGTAAGATTTCATCCACCGCTTCACGCCGCATGAAACCCTCGAGCGTGAACATTCCCTTGTGCTCGAGATCGTCTATGCATTGTTGCACCAACACTTGTCCGACCTCGGAATCGAGCCGATCGAGGGGGTATTTCTGCAGATTTATCAAATGATCCATGGGATATGAATATAGGGTTTGCGCGCTGCCGCTGCAAGCGTTGTTCTGTACACAAAGCTGGGGGAACTGTCTGCAATCAGGGGTGTTTTGTACACAAGCTCAAGTCGGTGCGCCACGGTAGTAATGCCACAAAAACAGGCTGCCGGCGCTCCGATAAGGCGACCACGGGGCGACGATATCACGCGCCTGCCGATCGTTTAAAGTTGTCTCGATACCCTTGAGTTTCTGTAAAGCAATGCGCAAAGCCAGATCACCGGCAGGAAAAATATCTGTCCGTTTTAACGAAAACATCAGATAAATTTCCGCGCTCCAGGCGCCGAAACCCTTGAGCGAAGTGATGGCCTCGATAGCCGCCTGATCGTCCATCGTCGAAAGTTTGGACGGATCGAATCGTTCCTCGGCGATGGCCTGTGCCAGACCTTCTACATAGCCGACCTTGGGCCTGGAAAGACCAGCCGCGCGCAACGCACCTTCGGGTAATCGCAGCACATCCTGTGCTTCCATGTCTGGCATCAGTTCGCGCACCCGAAGCATGATCGCGCCCGCGGCGCCGGTTGAAATCTGTTGTGAGACGATGATCGAGAGAAAGGTTTCGAAACCCTGCTTGCGGATTCTTGGAGCCGGATACTGCACCAGCTTCAGTCCGCGATTCAAATCCGCATCCATCTTTGCGAGTGCGTCCAGATGACGTTTTATTTTCGCCCGATTCACAACTTAAACAATGACCTTCAGCACTGATTAGCGCAGTATTAAAAACCGGTTTCCTTCTTACAGCATCCGCTCTAGTATAACAATCCTTTCAAAGTCAAATGTTGGAGAGATAACCCTATGGCCGCTTACTGGATTGCCCATGTCGAGGTCACCGACCCCGAAGCCTATGGCGAGTATGCAAAACGTGCCACCGATGCCATCGAGGCGCATGGGGGCGAATTTCTTGCGCGTGCCACGCGCACCATCTGGCTCGAGGGTGACGAGCGAGCGCGCAATGTGGTGGTGCGTTTTCCGAGTCTCGAGGACGCCGAGCGTTGCTATCGTTCGGATGCCTATCAAGAGGCATTTTCGTTCGCACGCAATGCCGCGGTCAGGGATCTTTGCATCATCGAAGGTAACTAGGTCAGGATTTCGAGCATGCATTGGCTCGAGCAACGCTCTGGAGAAACTTCACCGCCCTTTCCCGGGATCGAGCACCGCCTGCTATCTGGCCAGCCGAAGACTGGCGAAGAGTTTCCACTGGTATTCCCGAGCAGCAACGGAAATTGAAGCGCGGAATCGGTCAGCTCAGTTTATCCTGTAGCTGGTAATAGCGTACCGAAGTCGATAGAAACCAGGGTTTACCGCTGTACATCGGTCTCGTTTGAAACCTGGGGTCGGCGAAAGCACAATCGCCCTCTTTTTTCCCGAGCAGTTGCAAGCCGAGCCGATTCCCCAGGTAACTGGCCAGACAAATACCAGAGCCGCAGTAACCCATTGCGTAGTAAATACCATCCTGCCGACCGAGATGCGGCAGGTAGTCAAAGGTATATCCAACGAAACCCATCCATGTATGACTGATCCTGACATCCTCAAGCTGTGGAAATATACGCAGCATCTCCTGTCTTAACGCAGGCAGGCTTTTAACAGGGTCAGACTCAAAAACCGAAACCCGACCGCCGAACAACAATCGACGCCCGTCGGGGGTACGCCTGAAATAGACAACGACCTTGCGTGTATCGCTAAAAACTCTTTGTCTGGGCATTAGCAAACTAGCCCGCGCCAGATCCATTTCCTCGGTCGCCAGCATGTAGCTGCCAATGGGGATAATTCGTCGCCGTTGCCAGGGCGTTATGGTCCCGGTATAGCCATTGGTGGCGATGACCAGGTCCCGCGCATGGATCTTACCGCGACTGCTGTAGACCGTAAAACCATTGCCATCGCGTTTGATTTCATCGGCTCGGCAATGACTAATGACTTGCGCCCCTTTTTCCTGAACCTTGTGCATCAGACCCGCATGATACCTGGCCGGGTCCAGCGAACAATGCCGTGGGATTATCAGGCCACCGTAATAATAGTCACTATCAATTTCACTGGCTTGATCCCTGGCTTCTACCAGCTGCAACTCCTGTTCGAGCCCGGGCGGCTGATTCTGCACATATGACACCAGCTTTTGAAACTGGCGTGAACTATGCGCAGCCATGTAGCGACCGCACTGTTGATATTCGCAATCGATTCCCTGCTTTGCCACGAAGTCCCCCAGCCAATCGAGCGCATTGCGCGCTTCCTGCAATAACGCAAACGCCCCGTCGACGCCATATTTACGACTGAGATCTGCGTAATCCGGCTTGATTTCACCACTGATCTGACCGCCGTTGCGAGTGCTACAACCCCAACCCGCGTCTTCAGCATCGATGATTGTCGTATGTCGTCCTGCCTGCGCAGTCTGCAAAGCACAATGCAGCCCGGTGTAGCCAGAACCAATCACTAAAACGTCGGTTGTAGCAGGCAAATCTGCCAATTCTGGTTGTGCTATGGGAGTATTATCCCACCAGTAAGGTTGCGACTTGAAGTCTTCACTACAAAAAGAATATTTCACTATAAATCCATACTGCTAGTCGTGAATTTCCGGCAGGCTATTCAAACCATTCGCACCAAATCCACATTGAAATTATCAAACATTGCCATATGTTGGCTATAATTGTCTGCGCTTGCGTGTCATCACAACTCACCTGACCGCAGCCAATATAATCAACAATAACGATTATATATTTTAACCAAAACTTCCCGAAAGATCGCCAGTTTCGCGAAGGGTATCGGAGTAATTTGGAGTGAGTAGCGGCCTAGCCACGATATTAATCGTCGATGATGAACCTGATAATCTCGACATTATTTGCGCCCATCTCGAAAATAGCAATTATTCACTGGTCAGGGCAACTAATGGCGGAGATGCATGGTCAATCCTGGAAACAGATCCGACAGGTTTTGATACCATCATCCTGGATCGCAGGATGCCAGGCATGAATGGCATGCAGTTGCTGAAAAATATCAAGGAAAGCGATTTAATGAAGCATGTACCCGTGGTCATGCAAACTGCCAAAGCAGAAAATCAGGATATCGTCGAAGGTCTGAAGGCCGGGGCATATTACTACCTGACCAAACCTTACGAAGGCGATGTACTTAAATCCATCGTAAGCAGTGCGGTCCACGACAGGCTACACGAAAAGTCATTACACGAATCCCTGCGCGAGGGCCGGCAGATATTCGATTTGATGAACTTCGGTCGTTTCCGCATCCGCAACCTGCGCGAATGTAACCTGGTCGCCTCACAGGTAGCACACTTATGCCCGCAGCCACATCGAGTGGTTACCGGGATCTCCGAGTTACTGATAAACGCGCTCGAGCACGGTAATTTAAAAATCGGTTACCAGGAAAAAAGCAAGCTGATACGGAGTGGACTGTGGCAAATCGAAATCGAGCGACGCCTGAACGCTCGCGAAAATGTCGGCGGTTTTATCGAGCTCGAGTTCAAGGTCGGTGAGGAAACCGTACAAATCCGAATTCTCGACCAGGGATCAGGCTTCGACTGGACTCCCTATATGGACTTTGATCCGGATCGAGCTTTCGATCCTCACGGGCGAGGCATCGCCGTGGCCCGCCTGTCCAGCTTCGACGATCTCGAGTACATCGGTGACGGTAGCGAAGTGATCGCAACCATCAAAAAAGCTTGAGCGCTCTTTAAAAATCAATCAACTCTGATATATTTTACCCCGATTCCAGCGATCCGCACTCTGCTGGTTGTGTACTTGCACTGTTCGAAATCCCAATGTTCAGGCGGGTGGGTAGGTTTTTTTAGCGACAGGAACAGAAATCGTGCAAGAAGACAATACGGCAATTCGTCGACATATACGTCATGTTACCGGAATACCGATCGAGGTCAGCCTCGACTACAACCCTGACTACCAGTCAGAGGACGACAGTATCACCAACGTCAGCCTGGGCGGCCTGCGTTTCGTCGCCAGCGACCGACTGGATATAAACGAATCAATCGACGTGCGTTTTCCGCTTCTCAACCAGGAAACCAGCCTCGAAGGTAAGGTTGTATGGTGTAACAAAACCGCCAAAGGTTACGAAGTCGGACTCCAATTCGCCGATACCACCGAGGTCGAGCGACTCAAGACAATCGACCAGATTTGCCAGATTGAAAGCTTCCGTAAAAATCAGGAACAACAGGAAGGACGCAGCCTGAGCAGCGAACAGGCAGCGTGCGAATGGGTGAGAAATACACCGGAGATTTCTCCGCACTGAACTAGCCCGCATTTCTCACCAGCTTTCGTAGCGAGACGACGAGAGGTCGTGCCCTGCCTGTATTTTGCGACCGCTGTGAACATTGCTTGCAGTTACCGGCAACCAATGTTCGGAGGGTACACAGGTATAGTTGACACTCTGTCGAGC
>JAAESG010000329.1 GCA_024229615.1 Gammaproteobacteria bacterium
AGTGCTCCAGGTTGGTCGGCTGCATCGCGGGGAGAAAAATTCCAGGTGGTTGGGGCGATGATCTGGTAGTTTAGAATTTTGCCATTTTTAATTCGTAACCAGTGGCCGAGACTACCACGCGCGGCCTCGACGAGCCCGACACCCTGTGCTTCATCGGGCAGCTCTGCCTGCTTACAGAAGGGTTCACCGGGTTGAATCTGTTTTGCCCAGGATTCCATCGCCGGTAGCACCAGCGCCAGTTCCAGCAGACGGGCGACGACCCGGTTGCGAACATTGCCGCCACTGCGATTCACCAGGTCGACAACCAGGGGGTGGCCATTCACTAATTGCCGTGCAATGGCGCCGACCTCGACGACCCTGCCTTGCAGACGCGGCGCCTTGCACCAGCTGTAACCGTTGCTGTCGTCTTCATCGGGAATAGTGTTGCCCTGAAAGGGATGCTTGGGTTCGGTGTGCAGGTTTAGCCAGCTGTGGCTGATATCCTCGCGAATAGTGCCGGTGTCGAGTGGCAGGTTTTGTTGGTCCCACACGCCCGGTTCGAACAGGTAGTTATCGCCGCGTGCGTATGCCCCATAACTCATAAACACGTTACCGGCGCGTCCGATTGCGGATAAGTTCAGGTCGTCGGCGATTCGCAGGAAGTGGGCAAAATCACCGCCAGGGCATTTGTCGACGAAAGATAACAGTGCCTGCTCACTATTAAGTTCCGCGATGGCTTCCAGCTCGGCCGCGAACAGGGTTTCCTGTAAAAAATGCCGAAAGCCGGCAATCGTGGTCTGCAGGCGAACTCGCTCCTCTGCGCCCAGTGGTCGCGTGCTGCCGCCGGGCTGGATCGCCAGCGAGTGCGGCCATTTCCCGGCAAGCAGGCCGGTCAGATGTAAAAATGCGGCGCGTTCGGGTAATACCTCGCGACTCACCTCGCCGGCCTGCGCTTTAAAGCGTGTGTGGGTATCGCAGAACCAGCTTTTATCGGCATAACAGTCGCGCGCAAAATCAGGCATAAAAAACATGTAGAAGTGCGTGAGATGGTCGGCCAGGTTCTCCGTGGCCAGAACCAGGCTGGTCGATAATTCACCATTCGCACAGGGCGATAAATTTTCGGCTTGCGCGATTGCACGCGCCGTGGCGGCCGATTGCGAAACCGAGCAAATGCCACAAATTCTGGGTGTATAAACCAGTGCATCACGGGGATCCTTGCCTTGCAGAATTTGCTCGTAACCACGGAACATGGGTGCGTTTACCCAGGCTCTGCTGATCAGTCCCTGGTCGACTTCGATACGTACTTCCAGATCGCCTTCGACGCGATTGAAGGGCCCGAGAATACGGCCTGTCGTATTGTCTTCGCTCATCGTTTTCTCTTTCGGCTATATTGCCCTGGCGAAATGCGGATGTGGTCTGATGCGGCATTTACTTTCAGGCGTTCCGGGGTTGCCGCTTTGGCGAGCGAAGCCAGTGCGACAAACCAGGCCTTTGGCATATCGGTCGGCAGGCCGATTGGAATGCCGGCGATCTTAGGCGTTTCGGTAAAACAGTGACCGGGTTCTTCGAAGCCGGGTGCGGTGCAATTGATACAGGCGTAACCACCTCGCAAGCAGGAGCCGTCACCATTCCATAGGCGCTTGTTACAGTCCGCGCGCGCCTGCGTGCCGAGACAACCCAGATGCTCCATCAGGCAGCCCTGTTCGGAGGGATTCCTGGTACTGGCCTTGAATTCATAGTATTCGTTTCTCGGGCAACCATGATGAACCAGATGATCGGTATAGCTGCGGGGTCGATTAAAACCGTCGAGTTGCCCGGAGTGCAGATCGCCTTCGGCGAGTCGTATCAAGGTCTCGATTACCCAGTTTGGATGGGTTGGGCATCCGGCGACATTGATCACTGGAAAACCACCGGGGCTTTTCCAGTCAGCGCCGAGCAAGCCGCCGGGGTGTTCGCCTTCATATTGAAGACCGGTAGCTTCCCCGGGGTTCGACCCTGACATGGTAATACCGCCAAAAGCGGCACAGCTTCCGATGCCCAGTGTATAACAGGCCTTTCCCGTCAGGCTTCGCAGGACTTCAAACATCGGACGATTTGTGCCACTTAGCCGGTGAAATCGGCCGCTTCCGTTTGGGCCCATCATCACCGAGCCTTCCAGGCATAGCGCATCGATTCGGGTATTGCCGTTTTCGATATCCCCTAGCAACGTCATGAAATCATCGGTGCAGGCTTCGCTGAACGAAGGGTGCCAGAGCAGATTGATATTATTGTATTGCAGGCAGCTATAGAAATCGGGCGCCTCGGCATTCAGCACTGACATGCTGCATCCGCCGCAACCGCCCGATTGCAACCAGAGCAGGTTGAAAGCGCTCATGCCCTGTCCTCCAGCGGCAGGCTAAAAATAAATTCCGCGCCACCGTCGATATGGTTTTGTACACTCAAATTACCCTGGCATTGCTCGGTAGCCAGACCATAGCTGATATAAAGCCCGAGACCGGTACCCCTGCCGACTGCCTTGGTTGTAAAAAAAGGGTCAAATACCTTTAGCAGGTCGGCTTCTTCGATGCCGTGGCCATTGTCGTGGATATGGATGTGTAAATACTTTTTATCCTGCCGTAGTATGATATCCAGTTTTGGCTGCTCTACCTGTTGCATCGCATCGATGGCATTTTGTATCAGGTTAACCAGGATTTGATGGACATAGCCTTCGTTGTTGATCAGGTTTAGTCGTTCGGGATAATGTTCCGAAATATCGGGTTGTACTGTCGTGGCCTTGAGTACCCACTTGGTCGCGCGTTTCAAGACGCTTATTAAATCAAAGGACTGTTTTTTACTTTCCTGTGGTGTGGTGAATACTCTCAGATTCTGCACGATTTCGCTGATGCGTTCCGCACCTTCCATCGAGGCTTCGACCAAAGGCGGTATGTCTTTTAACATATGATCGATGCGCAGGTTCTTACGCAATGTTTCGCGTTCTTTTTCACCGACATTGTTATGGATAGCGTCAAGATAGATTTTGAATTTATCCTGATAACCGTTTAACGCATGCATGTTGCCAAATAGAAAACTGATGGGGTTGTTAAGTTCGTGGGCGACACCGGCAACCAGGCGGCCCAGGGTTGCCATTTTTTCTGACTGAATTAGGTGCTTTTGCGCGGTCTTGAGTTCTTCGTGAGCGTGGCGTAGTTCATCATAGGCTTTACGCAACTCGCCCAGGGGTCGACCCGTTATTACCAGGCCGGAGAGCCGATCATCGTAGTCGAAGCGAGCGCTGCAGTTAATCGCCATGGGCACCGGTTGTTGCTTCGAATTGGCTAAATCGACTTCACAATCAATCAATGAACCGGAGCGAATATGCTCGGGAATGTCCGCGACCATGGGCAGAAATTTCTCGCTGAACAGCATCGACAGGGGCTTGCCCATTATCCGGAATTCCTCGATACCAATATTGTCGAGTAAGGCCTGGTTAACCTGCTGTATGTGACCGTTAATATCGCAAACAATGAGTATTTCCGACATCGAAGAAATCACGCTCTGAATGAAACTTTGCGCGTCTTCCAGCTGAGAATTCTTTTCTTCGAGCTCGACCTGGTAGTGCACCAGGTCGGCATAGATATCATCCATGCGCTGGATGACTTCTATCCAGGCATGATCGTCCGCGCGCCTGGCATCCCGTCGCAGTCCGGGTGTAAGTCCGACCTGATCGGTCAGGCTGGTTTCAGGAGGTGACTGGTTCTGTGTCATGCGACATCGGTAATGGATTCAATCTTGCTGTTTTTCTCAAGCCCATAGCGTTCCATTTTGTTGCGCAGGCCAACGCGTGAAAGCCCAAGTTCCTGCGCCGCCCGGGTTTTATTCCAACGATGACGAATCAGGGTTTCTTTTAGAATGCGCGCTTCCAGCGATTCCACGCGCTGCTTCAAGCTGCCTTCCATACCGGTAAGTAATTCCATATCGGCGGCGGACTCTTCCGGCGTGGCGTGCAATATATGCGGCGAAATCAAATTCGATCCCAGGCAGTCTTCCTGACCGAGGATTAACATCCGCGTAATTTCATTTTGCATTTCACGTACGTTACCGGGCCATCGATAGGTTTCGAAACACTGCAGGGTTTCATCGCTGATACCTTTCACGCGTTTACCGAGCTGATTCATGGTCTGGTTTAAAATCGAGATGGCCAGCGGCACAATGTCATCGCGGCGTTCACGCAATGGCGAGATGTTAATTTCGAAGGTAGCCAGCCGATAAAATAAATCCATACGAAACTTACCGCTACGGACATCTTCCTCGAGGTCACGGTTGGTGGCAGCCACCACGCGTACGTCAATCGAACGACGGTGATTGCTGCCAAGCGGGCGAATTTCTTTTTCCTGTAAAACACGGAGCAATTTGACCTGGAATGCCGTGGAGGTGTCGCCAATTTCATCAAGAAAAATGGTGCCTCCGTTGGCTAATTCAAAGAGACCGACCCGATCCTCGATTGCCCCAGTGAATGCACCACGCTTATGCCCAAAGAGTTCGCTTTCCAGCAGTTCATCAGGCATTGCACCGCAATTTTCCGCTACAAAAACACTATCCTGGCGCAAGCTGTTGTAATGCAATGCCCGGGCGCATAGCTCTTTCCCGGTACCCGACTCCCCTGTCAAAACCACATTGACGTCGAAAGGGGCGACACTTCTGATCGTATTGCAGACATTGTTCATACTGCTGGTCGGGCTACGCACAATGCCCTGATCCCAGTCATAACGCGCTTTGAGTACGCGCCGTTTTTCGATCATGGACTGTTCTATGGTGTCGGGTTTGAGTTTGAGTTCGACCGCGAGCTGTTCGTTTTCTCGCTGTAATTTGAACAACTTAACCGCATTGTTGAGTTTCAGGATCAAGTCATCCGGGTGCCAGGGCTTGGTGATGTACTGGTAAATGCCGCCCTTGTTAACCGCGTCGATAATATCGCTGGCTTCGGTATAACCGGAAATGATCATACGTACGATATCGGGGTATTCGGTGCGTACCTTCTCAGAAAACTCGACGCCGCTCATGTCGGGCATGCGTTGATCGCACAGTAAAACCTGTATCCACTCTCGTTGAAGAACGGTTTCTGCATCTTCGATATTGTTGGCGATGTGAACATCGAATCGATTAGACAAGATGCGCTGAATCGATTCCAAAGAACGCTGTTCGTCATCAACCACCAGTATGCTTGCGATTGCGGTCATGAGGCCCTCCTGAGGGTGTCAGAGCTACGGCGGTGTTTTGCAATCGTTAGGGGCGTTCGCGATTTAGGTATCTTGTACACAAAGTTATAACGTGCGATATGGTAGCTGGGATCGAAGCCATAAAAATTCCGCCTCATTTTATCGAGCTCCTGTACTCGATATTCCGACAAGGGTTTGGCTGCTTCTTCAACTTGACGTTGGCATCGCTTATCCACAAGACGTTGAGCGATATCCGAGTCAAGATAGCTCCCGCAGAGTTGCTGTACAGCCTCTGCGAATGTCTCGCGGGGATGGTCGATAACATGATTCACCAGCCCCAACTGGAGGGCCTCCCGGGTACCCATCGGAAGTCTCGCCTGCGTGATGCGCTGGACATTTTCTTCACCGCAACAACGGGGTAGCAGATAAGTCCAGTATTCCGAACCGTAGAGATTGCCCATATCCTTGTAATGCGGATTGAGAATAATACCCTGCCTGGCCCACACTTCATCAGCCGCACGAGCCAGAAATACACCGCCGGCACCGGCATTACCCTGTAAAGCGGAGATCACAATCTGGTTCTCGGTATTGATAATTTCCAGTGCCAGATCGTCCATCGCATTAATGTTATTCCAGGATTCATCGGCGGCGCTTGGCGCGGCTTCTATCTGGTTCAGGTGTATCCCGTTTGACCAAAAGTCACTGCCGCCCATGAGTACAATGATTTGCGTGGGTTGTTGTTTGGCCCTGGCCAGGGCCTGGCGTAACTGGTGACACTGCTCGGTGTTCATGGCACCGTTATAAAAGTTAAAACTCAGGTAACCGATGCTATTCATTGCGTGATACTGAATGGTTTGAGATCTCGATACGGCTTCGCTGCGGACAATTGGCAAATCCTGGATATCACCTTGCATCACGGCGGTTGCCGGTAGTTTGAAAGGATGAGCGGAATTTTTATCCTTCAAATGCCCAATCCACACCGCACTGTCGGTGGTGGCAATACAGACGGCTGTCTCATTGCATGCGATTAATTCACCCGGCTTGCCGCTGAGTTCCGGTTCCGGGCTGGCATCGAACAGGTAAAGCTCGCGACCGCAAAAATGATCCCTGATGCCGGGGAAGCCGTCGGCACTTTGTATCTTGCGAATAACGGTCGAGGAGTCATCGCGCAACCAGTCGATGCGGCGGTCCGATTGCTGAATTAACGGTTGCCAGCAACTATCGGTTTCGTTTTGTGGTTGAGGGGCAAAACCGGCTTGCTGAATTTTTTGTAGCGCGAGATTGATTGCCTTTGCGGCAGCTTCAGTGACTTCATTGCGGTAAAGACTGGCCTTGCTGGCCTTTCGCATGGGGAAATTGACGCTGGCCCAGATATCGCCACCATCCATTTCGGCATTCGCCTGCAAAACGGTAACACCCCATTCATCCAGATCATTGAGGATGGCCCAGTCCAGCGCGGATGGTCCACGATCACCGATAATACCGGGATGTACAACCAGGCATCGGGTTTCTTTCCAGATAGTTTCCGGGATCGCGCGTTTGAGATAAGGCGCGATAATCAAATCGGGCTGGAATAACTCGACCGCCTGCCGGGTGATTTCGTCGTTGATATCGAACTCGACCGTGACGTCATGCCGCTGCTCCTGCAGTTCGACGAAAAGACGTTGAGTCAGGCAGTTAAAGGCGTGGCAGAGTAACAGGATGCGCATTTAGCAAATCCTCGGCAATTGCTCGCCCGCGAGCCAGTCGACGATGCGACTGCCGCCGAAGCTGGTTTGCATCTGTACGAAACCGTGTTGGTCTTCTATCACTTCGCCAATGATCGCGGCATCCTTTCCAAGCGGATGTGCGTGCATTGTATCGAGAATTTGCCCGGCATCTTCGGCTGGGCAAATGCACACCAATTTGCCCTCGTTGGCGACGTACAGAGGATCGAGGCCCAGCAGTTCGCAGGCGGCGGAGACCGCGGGTTTTACCGGGATGTCTTGTTCGCGGATATTCATACCGACAGCCGATTGCTGGGCCAGCTCATTCAGGGTAGTGGCCAGCCCGCCCCGGGTAGGGTCGCGCAGGCAATGGATACGCGGCGTCTCGCGCACCATGGCGGCCACCAGAGTATGTAGCGCGGCGGAATCCGATTCTATGGTGGTTTCGAATTCCAGGTTTTCACGACTCGACATGATCGCTACGCCATGGTCGCCGATACTGCCGTTGATCAATATCGCATCCCCGGGTCTTGCTAGGTCACCCGAAATATTGATGCCGCGGGGTACCACACCGATACCCGTTGTGGTGATAAATACGCCGTCACCCTTGCCTTTTTCGACGACCTTGGTATCTCCCGTAATTACCGGGACTTCGGCTTCGCGCGCCGCGCGCGCCATGCTGATAACGATTTTTTCGAGGCTCGCCAACGGGTAGCCTTCCTCCAGGATAAAGCCGACCGACAGGTAGAGCGGCCTGGCGCCGGACATGGCAACATCGTTCACGGTGCCGTGTACCGATAGCGAACCAATGTCCCCGCCCGGAAAAAACAGTGGCGAGATCACATGGCCGTCGACGCTCATCACCATGCGCCCTGCTTCGATATCAAAGCCGGCCTGATCGTTGGCCTGGCGTAATAGATGATTGTCGAAATGCTTGACGAACAACTCCTCTATGAGCTGCGCCATGGCGCGGCCGCCGCTGCCATGAGTCATGTTCACACAGTCCTTTTTAGTATTCAGGCGCACGGCAAATCTCTTTACGGAAGCCGTCATGCAACCGACTCCAGGTTTTTCCGCGCGGAGAATTTGCCGGTATTGCGAAAACGCCCATAACTCCAGTAAGCCGCACAGGCGCCCTCGGAGGAAACCATGCAGGAGCCCATCGGGTTTTCCGGCGTGCATACCCTGCCGAATAATTTGCAATCGGTCGGGTTTTTAGCACCGCGCAGGATGGATGGGCACGCGCAACCCTTTACGTCACTCGCTGCGATGCTACTGATGTCGAAGAACTTTTCGGCATCGAAATCGGCATAGGGTTGCTTAATTTGCAGCGCGCTGTATGGCACCAACCCAAGACCACGCCATTCGAACCGACGCCGAAGTTCGAATACTTCGGCAACCAGAGCCTGGGCCTTGAGATTGCCATCGCGACTGACCACGCGCGTGTATTCATTTTCCACCTGATGTCGACCCTGATTCAATTGCCTGATCAACATGAGCGTTGATTGCATGACGTCCAGCGGTTCAAACCCGGCAATAACCACCGGGCGCTGGAATTCCTCGGCAAAGAATTCGTAAGGTCGACTGCCGATGATCGAACTGACATGCGATGGTCCAAAAAAGCCATCGATAGAAACCGAGCCGATATCGCGTACTTCGGGCGATTCCAGAATATTCTGAATAGCCGCGGGGGTTAGAACGTGGTTACAGAAAACCCTGAAATTACGCAATCCCATGGCCTTCGCCTGCTTGATGGCCACTGCACTGGGCGGGGTAGTGGTTTCAAAACCAATGGCGAAAAATACGACCTGCCGATCCGGGTTTTGCTGCGCAATCCTGAGTGCATCCTGGGTGGAATACACCATGCGTATATCGGCGCCTTCGGCTTTGACCTTGAGCAGGCTTTTGCGGCCGCTGGCGGGTACGCGCAACATATCGCCGTAGGTACAGAGGATTACTTCGTGGTCAACCGCGAGTTGTATTGCATTGTCGATACGGCCAATGGGCAATATGCATACCGGGCAGCCCGGGCCGTGAACAAATGTCACGTTCGCCGGCACCAGCTCGTGAATGCCATAACGAAATATGGCATGGGTGTGCCCGCCACAGAATTCCATCAGGTTGTACCGGCGTTCGGGGGCGGCTTCGTTTTTAATTGCCGCACTGAGCTTCTTTGCCAGGCTTTGCTGACGAAATTCATCAACGTATTTCACCGCACCGCCCCTTCATCCAGCAGGCCGGCCTCAGAAAAAAGGGCCAGGGTTTTTTCGGCTTCTTCTTCGCTGACCTTGTTGAGCGCATACCCGACATGGATGAGGACGTAATCGTCGACACTGACATCCTCAACCAGTGCCAGCGAAACCTCGCGTTTGACTTCTCCGAGGGCCACGGTTGCCATATCGCTTGTCTTATCCATGCTGACTATCCTGGCGGGCAAAGCAAGGCACATGAATCAGGCTCCACCGTCTGATTGAGCCACGGGGCAATCGATCATTGCAATTTGCCGATTCGCGCGTACCCACCGGTACCAGCTATCCATGCCTTCACCCGTCTTGCCAGACAATTGTATGACCTTGATACCGGGGTTAATGCGTTGCGCATATTCGATGCATTTACCGACGTCGAAATCAAGGTGCGGCAGCAGGTCGATTTTACTCAGCAGTAAAAGGTTGGCGGCATGAAACATGTCCGGGTATTTAAGGGGTTTATCTTCGCCTTCGGTAATCGACAGGATCGCCACCTTATGCGCTTCACCCAGATCGAAGGCCGCCGGGCACACCAGGTTGCCGACGTTTTCGATATAGAGTACCGATGTATCCGGTGCATCCAGGTGATCAACCGCGTGGCCGACCTGATGCGCATCCAGGTGACAGCCTTTTCCCGTGTTGATCTGGATCGCGGCCACGCCGGTTTCCCGGATACGCTCGGCGTCGTTACTGGTTTGCTGGTCGCCCTCTATTACCACCTGCGGGAACTCATCTTTTAATTCATTCAGGGTACTCGTCAACAGGGTGGTTTTGCCGGAGCCGGGACTGGAAACCAGGTTCAGCGTCAGCATACCTTTTTGCAGGAAATAGCCCCGGTTGGCCATGGCATATTCGTTGTTTTTGCCGAGAATGTCCTGCTCGATCTGCACCATACGTGATTGGCTCATGCCGGGGGCATGGGCATGTGCCGGTCCCTCTCCGTAATCATGGCCGTGTTCATGATGATGATGATGATCATGGCGCCTGGGCTCACCTTCAATTTTGGTTTCGCCTTCACCGCAACCGCATACTGTACACATTATTCCACCTCCAGTTCCTTGATTCGCATTTCGTCACCACCGGTAACCTGTAGCTGATAACTGCCGCATTGCGGGCACTCATCGAAACGTTGTTTCACACTGACATTTTTTGCGCATTTGAGACACCAGGCGCTACCCGGTGTGTGAATGATATTGAGTTTGGCCCGGTCAGCCAGACTGTCGCGAGTTACCGCGTCAAAACAAAATAGCAGGGCTTCGGTTTCCACGCCGGCCAGATCACCGATTTCCAGCCAGACATTTTTCACGCAATCGAAGCCCTGCTTTTGCGACTCCGTTTCGAGCACCTGCAATATGCCTTCGCATAAGCTCATTTCGTGCATCTAATGAACCCTCAGCGCATAACCGACGCAGGGGTCGATGGCATTGACGATCAGCCGCGCCAACAGCTCAAGTTGCCGGGCGCTGTTGGCCGATATATTACCCAGGCTCCTGGTGATCAAACCTCGCGGGTGGAAATTCCATTCGGTGGGCGCCAGTATCTGGTAATGGCTGATTCGATCCTGGTCAATTTCCACCCGATGAATCAGGCGACCACGAGCCGCCTCTGTTTGTGCTATGCCAACCCGCCGGCCCGTGTCGATTATGGTGGGTTGATGGTTTCGTTCGAGTTGGGACAACAGTTGTTTTAATTGTTGGGGAATACTCGCCAGCTCAACCAGTCGAGCAACCCAGCGCGTAATCAGTGCATTGCCAAATCCCCGGGTTAATTCAGGGATTACCCCGTGATCCTGTTGTCGTGTCAACGCCGTGGTTTCATATAAGCCGCCCTGCCAGTCCGGCTGGGCGATGAACTTGTCGGCATCGCTTGTGTTCAGGCGCTTGAGCAAATCGTCGGCATCCAGTTCCGGTAAATGCGGGCAATCCGAATAACCCTGTGAATTCCAGCCCCGATCAGAAATGGCATGGATCGCACTTGCCGCGATGCCGTCACATTCATTCATCCATTGATTCAGCCCGTCGATATCGCAAATTGACAGCCAGTCTCGCGTTGATATCTCAAAAACCTTTTGTTGCAGTTCCCGTTCCAGTTGGTTGATGAGTTCAAGCAGGCGAACGCTGTCCGGTTTTAACCGACTGTCCAGTTCGAAGGCCTTATTATCGGTAAACAGCGCCTGCCTGAACTCGCTGACCAGGCGAATGGATGAAGGCATTTGATGGATGTCCCGGTTCAGCTCCAGCAATTCCGGCCAGTCGATAAATATCCGGAAAAGATGCTCGCGGGCATTTTCTACCAGCACCAGCATGTCCCGGGCTATTTCCATGGTCGGATCTATTTCGATTGACAGGCAATGTTGTATCGCCAGTAGAGAGGTGCGTGCCTGCGCTATCCCGCAGATGTTATACATGAGAGGGATCATGCCGAGTGCTTGATGCGGGTCTTTTCCAATCAATATGCCCGCTGCTTGCAGTGGGCGGCTGGACTGAATTTCAACCGAGGCAGCTTTATTATTATGCGAATGCATATCGATTACGATCTGGCCTTCAATGTCTTTCATTTAATTGTCAGCATTCGACTGAATTTTAGAAAAACGGTAAGAATAATTACACATGCGGATTAATATGTAAATATTTATTACACTTTCATATATATCATTGACAATTCTAGTGGAAAGTTAATTACCGTAATTGCGCATTAATGTTTTACATATATACAGAATCATTTTTCAGGCCTTCTAAGAATAAGCCTTAACTTGTTGAATAAACAACAGAAAATAAAATTACGCATGGAAATTGCAACCTCTCACATAAAAATAATCGGTCGAGTATTGCACCAGGTAACCGGAGGATAACTAATGGTGGAAAAAGAATTAGACTTTTCTGAAGTCGAAAAGCGTCTGGGTGTATCCCGAAGAACCTTTCTAAAGTTTTGTACCGGGGTTGCGGCTTCGTTGGGTTTATCGACCCACGCCGCCATTGCGATGGCGGCTGCGGTGGCCGACCCTAAACGGCGTCCACCGGTCATTTGGCTGCATGGGCAGGAATGCACCGGCCCCACCGAAGCCCTACTGAGATCCGAGCAACCCAGCCTGGAACACCTGATCCTGGACCTGATATCGGTCGACTACCATCAAACCCTGGATGCCGGTGCGGGTCATCAGGTTGAGGCGGTCAAGAAAAAGGCGATGCAGGACAACAAGGGTAAGTACCTGCTGGTTATCGAAGGTGCGATTCCGATTAAAGACAATGGTATCTACTGCAAGATTGCCGGAGAAACCATGCTGGATATTACCAACGAAGCGGCTGAACATGCCGCGGCGATCGTCGCTTTTGGTTCCTGTGCGAGTTGGGGCGGAGTACAATCTGCGTCCCCAAATCCCACCGGCGCCACCGGCGCACCACAGGTTTTAAAGGACAAAACGGTGGTTACCATACCGGGTTGTCCGCCAAACCCCGCTAATTTCATCGGTACGGTGTTATTTTTTGTCACCTACGGAAAATTACCACCGATTGACGACAAGGGTCGTCCCAAGTGGGCTTATGGGCGCCTGATCCATGAGAATTGCTATCGACGCCCGCATTTTGATGCCGGACGTTTTGCCAACGAGTTCGGTGATGAAGGTCATCGAAAAGGTTATTGCCTGTACAAACTCGGCTGTAAAGGCCCCGAAACCTACAATAATTGTCCCAGCCTGGAGTACAACAACATCGGTGGCGGTGTGTGGCCGGTCGGTGTCGGCCACCCCTGCTTTGGCTGCTCAGAAAAAGGCGTCGGGTTCGATAAGCCCATGTTCAGCCTGGCAGATGTCAAAACCCATACGCCACCCAATATGTTCCCCGCTATAGAACAGCGTGAAGCCAGTGGTGGTCTGACAGCCGGCGCCGCAGCGCTTGCCGGCGCCGCTGCCGGCGCCGCTCTCGGTGCGGCCGCCATGGGTGCAAAAAAGCTGGACGCGAAAGAAGGTGATCAGGACTAAGGGGGCGGTATGAAACGTAGAGATTTTCTTAAGGTTACGGTGGGGGGCACGGCGGCAACCCTGTGCACCACCGCTGAAGCTCGGTCCAACCTGGAACCGGCGCCGCAGGCGGTGGGTATGCTGTTCGATTCTACCCTCTGCGTGGG
Source organism: Gammaproteobacteria bacterium (assembly GCA_024229615.1). Classification (GTDB taxonomy): domain Bacteria; phylum Pseudomonadota; class Gammaproteobacteria. The sequence goes on from JAAESG010000329.1 coordinate 13,249, forward strand.
TTGTAAAGCCTGTGTCAGTAAATGCAAACAGGTGAATGACATGCCACCGGTGATCGACGGCGACGAGCTAGGCTGGGATTCGGCGCGTGACCTGTCCGGCGATACCCTGAATGTCATAAAGGTTTACCGGGAGGGCGAGGCAAAGACCAAGGATGCTGAGATAAACGGTTACTGTTTCGAAAAGCAAAGCTGCATGCATTGTGTCGATCCGGGCTGTGTTTCGGTCTGCCCCTGTAACGCGATGCGCCGAGACGGACTTACCGGTATCGTCACCCATCACCCGGATGTTTGTATCGGTTGCCGATACTGTATGGTGAGTTGCCCCTATAACGTGCCGCAGTTCGAATATAACGAACTGTTTGGCCAGATTCAAAAATGCCAGATGTGTAATCAGGCCGGTGTCGAACGTATCGACAAGGGCCAGATGACCGGATGCGCGGAAGTCTGCCCTACCGGATCTACGTTATTTGGATCACGCGAAGCCTTGTTGCAGGAAGCCAGGCGGCGGATGGAATTAAAACCCGGGGAAATCTACAATTATCCGCGTGGCGACGTTCGTGATCCATACAGCTATCATGAAAAACCGGCTCCCACTTACAAACAGCATATCTGGGGTGAAAAGGAAGCCGGTGGCACCAATGTCATGCATATTTCAGCGGTTTCATTCGACAAGCTGGGCATGCCGCCGTTGCAGGAACGTTCCGCTGCTTCAATCGCCGAGACGGTACAGCACTCGGTTTACAGTTATCTGGCACTACCGGCGCTGGCCCTGGCAGGTCTCAGTTATACGGTACGTAAAAATACCCGGGACGATAACGGGGGTGAACAATGAGTAACCATCAGGCGCTCGGTGGGCGCATATTCACCGGACCTTTTATTGTGCTACTGGTTGTGTTCGTGATTGGCTGTGTGTTCATGGTCGAACGTTTTACCGAAGGCATGGGGGCCGTGAGCAATTTAAATGGCGGCTTCGCCTGGGGTATCTGGGTGGTTTACGACGTAGTGGTCGGTACTGCCTTTGCCTGTGGCGGTTATGCGCTGGCATTCATGGTCTACGTATTTAATAAAGGACAGTATCACCCGCTGGTTCGTCCCGCGGTGTTGGCCAGTTTGCTGGGTTATGCAATGGGTGGCTTCGGCGCCTTTTTTGATATGGGGCGTTTCTGGCAGTTTTACGAAATATTCATACCGGGCAACTGGAACTTCAATTCCGTGATGCTGGAAGTGGGTCTTTGCGTGACGGCATATATTTTTGTTCTGACGCTTGAGTTTGCACCGGCGTTACTGGAAAAACTTGGACTGGATGGGTTGCTGAAGGCGCTCAACAAAGTGTTGTTCCTGTTGATAGCACTGGGTGTGTTATTACCCACCATGCACCAGTCGTCACTGGGTTCTTTGCTAATCGCCGCGGGGCATAAGGTTCACCCGCTATGGCAGAGTTTACATATGCAGCCTGTACTCGCTTTGCTCACCGCCCTGATTATGGGTTTTTCTATCGTCATTTTTGAAGCCTCTACCTCTGCGGTGGGTTTTGGGCGTGAATCGGAATCACCACTGCTGGCGAAACTGGGCAAGGTGATCATCGGTCTTTTGGTGGCTTTCCTGGTGATACGCCTGATTGTACTGATGACGCAGGGTAAGTTGGGGCTGATTTTTGGTTTTGATTTTGCATCACTGATGTTCCTGCTGGAAATGGCGTTATTTGTTATTCCGGTCTTTATTTTACTGTCGCCTGCTCGACGTGGGCGGGGTAGCCAGTTATTGATTGCTGCGGTGAGTATGTTGATGGCCGGTGCCCTGTATCGGTTTAGCGCTTTTCTTTTTACTTACAACCCAGGCCCTGGATACAGCTATTTTCCTTCGGTTGCCGAGATCATGATAACGCTGGGTATTATCGCCCTGGAATTGATGGCTTACCTGGTGTTGGTTAAAACCTTGCCCGTATTGCACCCCGAAAAGCATGCCTGAACTAGATTAACGAGGAGATAAATTTGTGACTACACGTATTACGGTTGACCCGATTACTCGAATCGAAGGGCATCTTCGAATTGATGTAGAAGTGGATGATGGCAAGGTCAGTAAGGCCTGGTCATCCGGCCAAATGTGGCGAGGTATTGAGAAAATACTGGTGGGTCGGGATCCCCGAGAAGCCTGGTCGTATACCCAGCGGTTTTGCGGTGTTTGCACCACTGTGCATGCGATTACCTCGGTTCGTGCGGTAGAAAATGCGCTGAACCTGGAAGTGCCGCTGAATGCGCAGTTGGTGCGCAATATTATTCAGGCCGCACACGCGATTCAGGACCATATCGTACATTTTTATCACCTTTCCGCTGTAGACTGGGTGGACGTGGTATCGGCACTGGACGCCGATCCGGTGGCCACCTCCAAACTGGCGGAATCATTATCGGACTGGTCGTTGAATGGCCCGCATGAAATGAAAGCGGTACAGGAAAGGCTGAAGACTTTTGTCGGCAGCGGTCAGCTAGGGCCATTTGCCAGCGGTTATTGGGGACACCCTGCGATGAAGCTTCCGCCCGAAGTAAACCTGCTGGCGGTCGCGCACTATTTGCAGGCTCTGGATATCCAGAACCACGCCAACAAGATCGTGGCCATACTGGGTGGCAAGACCCCGCATATCCAGAATGTAGCGGTAGGCGGTGTGAGTAATTCCATCGGCCATGACGCACCATCGGTGCTCAACATCGAGCGTCTGATGTTGATTAAGGAGTTCATCGACAAGCTCGATCATTTCGTTAAATCCACCTATATGACCGATGTGCCTGCGATTGGCGCCTTCTACCTGGACTGGGCCGGTATCGGTGGCGGTGTGAACAATTACCTGACGGTCCCCGATTTCCCGGTGGATAGCAAGGGTACCGAGTTCATGTTGCCGGGCGGCTTCATTGAAAACGCCGATCTGGCTTCATTGAAACCGATTAAAACCTTTGACGACGCCTATTTCCGGGACGGCGTGGCCGAGAGCTCAAAACATGCCTGGTACGAGGGCGACAAGGCACTGCATCCCTGGGATGGCGAGACTGAACCCCAGTACACCGACTTTCAGGACGATGGACAGTATTCCTGGGTCAAGGCGCCGACTTTTTACGGCAAGCGAGCCGAAGTGGGACCGCTGGCCGATGTGTTGGTCGGCGTGGCAAGTGGTCATGAAGGTTATACCAGGTACCTGAACCAGACCATGGATATCCTCAAAGCCGTGTCGCAGAACCCCGACATCCCGCTGGCTGCGGTTCACTCCACTATCGGTCGTCATGCCGCGCGGGCGATACGTTGCGGTGTCATGCTGGATACCTTACACGATCAATGGCAACGACTGGTGGATAACATCGGCACCGGTGACCTGGATACATTCAATGCGCCGGAATTTCCAAAAGGAGAGATTAAAGGCGTAGGCTTTCATCAGGCGCCGCGTGGAACGCTTTCGCACTGGGTGGTTATCGAAGATGGGAAAATCAAGAACTATCAGGCGGTAGTGCCCAGTACCTGGAATGCCGGCCCGCGTGATGCCGATGGACAGATAGGCCCCTACGAATCTTCGCTGATGGATAATCCAGTCGCAGATCCTGAGAAACCCCTGGAGATTTTACGTACCGTACATTCCTTCGATCCCTGTATCGCCTGTGCGATTCACATGGTGGATACCGAGCAGAAAGAAATCGTCAAAGTCAAAGCGCTATAAGCGCCAGAGGTGCAATTTATGGCTCAGTGTGACAAAGGCATACTCGTTATCGGCATGGGCAATGTGCTGATGCAGGATGAGGGCGTCGGTGTGCGTGCGGTTGAGGAGCTGGAGAGTCGCTATCACATCCCACCTGGCGTGACGGTCGTCGATGGCGGCACCGCGGGCATGGAGTTATTCGAGCCGATTCGTAACTGTGATCTGTTAGTGGTGGCGGATGCGATCAATACCGGCGACGCCTACGGCACGCTGGTGCGTATCGCCAATGACGAAATACCAGCGTTCTTCCAGACCAAGCTGTCCAATCACCAGCTTGGCCTGTCAGACTTGCTGGCGCTTTTGATGCTCAAGGGTGAAGTACCCGAGCATATAGCGATTATCGGCATGGTGCCGCACGCGCTGGAAAACAAGTTGGGTTTGACCCCTGAAGCCATAGTCGGGCTCGATACCATGGTCGATATGCTGGTGGCGGAATTATCTGATCTCGGCGTTGAATTAGAGCAGCGCAGTGAGCCCCTGGTGGGTCACTGGCGCAAAGAAGCCGAACGGGAAGCCGCGAACCTATGTGTATAGGAGTGCCGGTACAAATTATAGAGTCGGGCGATTTAATGGCTTTATGCCACGGTCGCAACGGCGAAGAGCGGGTCAACATGATGCTCATCGGCGCCCAACCCGAGGGTAGCTGGGTATTGAATTTCCTGGGTTCGGCCAGGGAAGTATTATCGGAACAGGATGCATTGGATATCAATAAGGCGCTGGATGGTTTGCATGCCATCATGGCGGGAGAAACCGATGTGGATATTGATAGTTATTTTCCGGGCTTAGGATGAATTCGATGCAGAGTCCAGAGCAAATCGCAGCAACAATAGAGAAGACCTTCAACAGAATTCATCTTGAGAATATGCAGGGCATTCCCATTCTGAATCCCGCTATCGAGGTTCAGGCAGTGGGTTTTCAGTATTACCAGGACAGGGTGCTCGGTGTAATCATTACACCGTGGCTCATGAATGTTGTAATCCTGCCTGCCGAGGATGAAGACTGGAGTGGCATGGAGCTGGGGCATAAGCAACCCCAAAAATTCCCTTCCAAAACCTACAAGTTTATGATCAATCATATCGAGGGTATCGGTTCTTGTCAGACCCACTCGCTATACTCTCCGATGCGAGATTTTGCCTGCCACGAGCAAGCCTTGAAAATGGCGCAGGACTTTCTCGACACATTAATGACTGAGAAAGAACCAACCGAAGAAGAAAAAGTGGATGATGAGTTGCTGGGCCGCGTCCTGCGCGGCGAAGAAACGCCAGACACTCAGCTAAAAGCCGAAGAAAATATATCACGTCGCAACCTGTGCTTTGGGTTTGGTCAGAAAGCTTAATGCCCTAGAGGAATCATGATGCCAGTCTTGAATGGCCCCGGCAGGCAGTTTTCATATTTACGGTAGCTGGCGGCACTGATACCCAGGATGCAGGAATGACCGCGCTGGCACCCAAACGGGCGCGGTCGTCGCTGTTGGTGAGTGCGACCAGGGTATCGAATCGTGTGTTGTTTGTGCTGGTTGTTCTCTCTCATGACCGACGACGAATCGTACACTTCTACGTTACCGAACATCCGGCTGCACGGTGGACAGCGCAGCAACTCGTCGAGGCGTTTCGATTTGATACAGCGCCTCGCTATTTGATTCGGAACGACGATGGAGTTTTCGGTCGGGAGGTCACGCGATGGATTGAAAGCCCTGGGATGGAGGAGGTCGTCACCGTGCCTGCCTCGCCTTGGCAGAACGCCTATGTAGAACGGGTTATTGGTAGGTTACGCCGCGAACTGCTCGATCATGTCATAGTCCTCAACGAGCGACATCTCAAGAGACTA
>JAAESG010000330.1 GCA_024229615.1 Gammaproteobacteria bacterium
AAGACAGGACTACCTACCTGGATTGGTTGTATGAGTACAGCCAAAAATACAAGGTAGAGATTCTGGCTTATTGTTTAATGACCAACCATATCCATTTAATCGCATTACCTAAAACAGAAGGTAACTATTCAGCACTTTCACTGAATAGGCTGGGTAGTTTCCCGTCATAAAGCGCTTTTAGCGCCTCACTGGCGCTGAGCTGATGCTTGCGGCAGGTCGATAAATATCCGCGTACCAGACAAAATGTTTCAGCACCTTCCATGGAACGAAAGCAGCCGGATATTTTCTGTTGAACCTTGGTCATGCGAATATCATTCTCTCCCAGATTATTGGTAAAGGGTACCTCGGATACCACCATAAAGCGGAGCACATCATCCTCAAATTGACGCAACCGTTCCAGTAAGCCTCTGGATTTGGTTCGTTTCAGACGGCCTCGCTTGCCAGGGGTTCTTTGTTGTTCATCGGGTGGCGGCGATTCGATATCTCCCTGCACCAGAATACGCCGGTATTGCTTTCGAAAGCGTCTACCCTGTTCAGGCGACAGCGCGCCACCTGCCGCGTCGACCGCCTGGTTGATGTTGGTCAGTAGTTTTTGCATCTTGCTGGCCCATTGCTGATTATCCTGTTCCCAGGCGCGTTCCAGTTCGCGCAGATGATGTGCATTGCACAGCGCGTGCTTGCACTGATCATAGGTGTAATAGGGCTTCCAGTGGTCATGGCAGAGCACACCGTAGAATGCCGGAATAACACCGGCGTCCACCATCGCCTCGGTACCGCGTTTTCGGTGCGAACTGTACTGTGTCCATAGCGGTGTCGACGCGCAATGCAGCCAATGCCGGGTCGCGTTGATATTAATACCGGTTTCGTCGGCATGCAGCACTGGGCCCTGCTGTAGTCGTTGCCGAATAATGCCTGCGGCGCCAGAGTCGACAACCCGTGCCGCCGCCTCAAGGTTGAAGTTGACGATAGAACCCGTGCTCAAGGGAATACCCAATTGATCCTGGAAGTAGTCCTGTATACGCTGGTAGGGTAGCAATTGAAACTGCGACAGGTAGACCGAGTGTGCTTTAATCTGGTGACCATATTGAATGGGCCGAGTGATCGACTCTGGAAAAGCAGCCACATAGCGTTGACCGCTGTCGCTTATCAATACTTGCGCACGGTATTCGGTGACGATTCGGCAAATGTCAATATCCACCACCTGGCGCGCTTCGAAGCCTGCATCACGATATTGACCTTTCGGCAAAGTGCGCCGGTCGATCACAAGCGGTTCGACAAAGTCAGGATCGTCATAAGGCTGTAATGTGCTGCCCCGGTGTCCGGGTTGCCCACCGGGCTTTTTGCCGCTCTTTCGGCGCGGGGATTTGACTCGATTCGGATCCGAGGCAGGTGGCTTGCTGCTATTGCGACTATTGAGGTTGAATCGATTGGCGAGCAGGGAGACCACCAGGATGAGCATATCGATGGAGGCTCTCATCGCCGGTGAAATCACATCGTCCTGATCCAGTTGATTGCGAACATTGTCCAGCGCTTGCTGGATATCGATACCCTCTACCGAGAGTGTGGATTTGGATTGTCTCGCCATACGGTTATTATCGCATGGGTTTTTGAAAGCTGATTTTTAGGGTCTGAGTGCCCGTGCCCGGGGAAAATTATTTCTATCAGTAGCCGAGATCAAATTCAACCCCCCTATCGGTCATCGTGTTACTGGAGGCCACTAACGGGACAACCTGCTGCATGTCCAGGGGTGCAATAAATATGGATCAATTTCGCGTAAAAACCTGTCAAGTTATTTTTGTGTTATTTTGCTGAATAGTTACGTTCTTTTTTTATAAATACTTTTTGCTCTGTTGCGCTTTTTTCAAGTACTTCAGTTTTGTCAGCGTCAGATAAATGGGAATGAACTATATGAAGTCTCACTTCTCTTTCTGTTAAATTTTCAATACTTGTCTCATCGTAAAATCCAAAATCACCC
>JAAESG010000331.1 GCA_024229615.1 Gammaproteobacteria bacterium
CATCGTTAGACGGATTACATTGCAGACCCGCATCTAGTGTGTTGCAAACACCCAGGCCAGCGCCGGCATCCAGGTAAGCATTAGTCACACCTGTCACGTCGCTACCAGTAGCGGTTAAAGTAACTCCGTCAATTGTCCACGTGAGTGGGTTTCCGCCTTTCTCAGCACCAGCAACGTTACTCATTGCCAAAAAGTCGAATGTGGCGGCGTTACCGACGGCCGAGAAGATCAGAGCGCTTGCTCCAAGTATTACTGTTGCTAGTTTTTTCATTTGTAAAGCTCCTTTAAGACAACTAAATTCAATTTGATGATTGGTATTATCTATCTAAATTTCACTAAGAGAATCACCCAAACGGGGTAAATCTCCCCTTAAAATATTTTTTGTGACATTGTTTGAGAAATCGCACAAAACCTCAATTTCCTGTCACTGCGATATATCCTAACCAGCTTTGAAACGTGACTCATCCCTCAAACGAGGTAAATGCCCCCACAGAGCGGTTGTCTTATGTGACTATGGTCACCTTTTGGAAATTTGGTTGATATATATTGTGTGCAACCCAAATGAGTAAATTCGGCTTAAAATGCACTAGAATGAGGCTCGTGAGGGAATTAATTAAACACTAAGGATAATAAATATGGACCGCAGACGTTCATCACATATCGTACCGGAGATCTACGAGGCAACCATCGACCCGAACCATTGGGACTACGTTGTCACCATGATCGCAAAACTGACTCAGTCCAAGTCCGCTTTCCTGTATTACAAGAATAAGGAAATGGGCTTTGCCAGCACGATAGCACATTACGGCATACCTAGCGGTGAACGCCCCAATTTTAGCGATCAATGTGATTCGCTCGATGAGATGTTCTGCGCCAAAAACAGTGGTGCCTCGGAAAATACGGCCTGCACCCAGTTTTACCCGGGCAGCAATGGTGTGATGCAGGACGACTCCGAACTCTACCAGAGCTGGATGAAACCAAATGGCATCTACCATGTTGGTGGCGCCCAGTTTGTCGACAACGACAGCCACAAGGCCGGCATTGCGATTCTGCGCGATGAAAAGTCCGGCGTGTGGAGCGAGGGCGAATTACGGGTTATCAATGAAATTCTGCCGCACCTGGCCAGAGCGCTCAATATCCACTCTGAATTCACCCATTTACGCCTCAGGCAGGACGCCCTGTTAAAAGGCCTCGATCGCCTGGTTATCGGCCTGATTCTCTATGATCGCAACGCCCAGCCGGTTTATATCAATCCGACCGCACATGCAATCATCGAACAGCACCCGGCGTTGCTGTTGCAAGACGAGGACCTGTTTATAACTAATCCCGAAGACGAAAAGAATTTACGCGAGACGATCGTCAACACCGCTGCAATCGACCCGGATGATTCCTGGAAACAAAGCGTCGCCATCGGCATCACCCACCCCGAGGTTGAAGCCCCACTGCCATTGCTGGTGACCCCAATGCATGCCAACCTGATTACTTCGGACCTCGACTACGAAGGTGCAAAAGTTGCTGTATTTCTGAGTGATCCTAACTTGCAGCAACCGATTTCGATCGATTCCCTGGTGAGTGTTTACAGCCTGACACCCTCCGAGGCGCAGGTTGCCATCAGCCTTGCTAACGGCCACAGTGTCGACGAGATTGCGAACAGCTCGCATCACAGTGCACATACCATACGCTCTCAATTGAAATCCGTGTTTCGCAAAACCGGGGCTTCGCGCCAGAGCGAGCTGATCAAGTTGTTGCTGACCGGTCCGTTTGCGCAGAGAAGGCGTTCGGTGAAGGATTAATCCTTCTTCACCTGCCCGGGCAAATCATGCGATACACCTTTATTAACTGGATCCTTGCGATGGATCCCGCGGTCAAGCCGCGGGATGACAGATTTTGGGTGAAGAATTTTCGTTTTGCAGTTCGGGATGACAGATTTTGGGTGAGGGATTTCTGTTTTAGAGTTCGGAATTGCAGGTTTTGGGTGAGGGATTTCTGTTTTAGAGTTCGGGATGATAGATTTATTGTGCTACCTAATTATTTTGAGGATTACGGCACCATTTTTATGGGCATGGAAGACGGTTTGGCTGTCAGGTGTAATCGCTTTGCGATTCACAACGGTGGGGTAATCTGATGCCTCCCGGTGGATTAAACACCGAACGCTCGCTGTTGCAGCGCCGCAAGTCGCTAACTACAACGCTACAGGCGATGATCGACGGCTTGATCGTACTGGGAACGGTTTACTACGCATTCTTCAACGCGCAGGGATTTCTCAGCACGCTCGACGCCGTATTTATCATAACTCTGCTCGCCATCATGGGCGTCACCTATGACCAGATGGGTATTTACCGTCAGTTTGGTGGGCTGATTCGCTCGGCGAGAAAACTGTTTTTTGCGTGGTCGGTCAGCTTCGCGATTACGCTCTTGATCTTCATCATGGCGCAGTATTTCGATCAATTCTCACGCCCGGTGCTTTCGGCCATTTTTATGATCGCGTTTGCTGGACAACTCGCCAACCGCTGGCTTCTGATCACCTTTCGCATGCAAACAGCGCTCGCCAACGAAGACCGAAACAACGTGTTGCTGATCGGCGGTGGGCCGCTGGTGAAACATCTCTTCGACAACATCAACGGCAACCCCTGGTTGCAGGAAAAGGCGATCGGGCGTATTCGTACCTGCGCCAAAAACGACGATGTCGAAATGCCGGTGCCGGTGCTCGGCAACCGAGACGACATTATCGGTGTCGTACGAGACAATAACGTGCGCACGGTATATATCGCAGTCGCGCTGGAAAACTCGCAGTTGGTCGAGCAACTCTATCTGGAACTCGCCAACGAAAACATCGATATCCACTGGGTACCGAACATCTTTACCCTCGATTTGATCAACCACAGCGTCAAGGAGATGGCTGGCCTGCCCTTGCTGACTCTGTCTGAATCACCCCTGATCGGTAATCACCTCCTTTTCAAGGCGGTTGAGGACAAGATCCTCGGGATTTTCGCACTGATACTACTAAGCCCGTTGATGCTGATCATCAGTGTCATGATCAAGCTGGATTCACCAGGCCCGGTGTTCTTCCGGCAGAGTCGAACAGGCTGGAATGGCAAGGAGTTTCACATCTGGAAGTTTCGCAGTATGAAAATGCACCAGGTCGAAAATGATGAGGTCAAACAGGCTACTAAAGACGATGATCGCATCACTCGTATCGGGCGTTTTATCCGCAAATCCAGCATCGATGAATTGCCGCAACTGTTTAACGTGCTCGGTGGTAAAATGTCGATGGTGGGACCGCGTCCGCACGCCATCGAACACAACACCGATTACGACAAGCGCATCCGCGCCTACATGACACGACACCGCATCAAACCGGGCATCACCGGGCTAGCGCAGATCAACGGATACCGTGGCGAAACCGACACGCTTGACAAGATGAAGAAGCGCGTCGAATTCGATATGCAGTACATTAACAACTGGTCATTCTGGCTGGATCTCGAGATTTTACTGAAGACTATCCCGGCACTTCTGAGGGATGAAGCCTATTAAGATCGTTGAAAACCACAGAAATTGTGATGAAATCCGCATTAATTCATTGATTTCGTTCACCTTTACCCTGTTTGGGTGATGTTCAAGACATGATATACACGTAGAATATAAAAAAATTACTGACAACTATATTTATGAATCTAACGACACAACATCTAAGATCGCTGCTGGTTGCCCTTGGACTACTGTTCGCCAGTGCGAGTGTTCAGGCGACGACGGTAAACGTTTCTTCCGGGTCCTGTAGCGGTTCGGTCGTGGGTCAAACTTGCACCATGGATGCTTCAATCAGTGCCGCAGACGATTTACTTTTCCCAGGCTTGACTGGATTGGAATTACTCTATAGAGCCGATTCTTTCTTCGATTCCGAGGATCTTTCGTTGCTGAGTACTACCCCCAGTGTTGAAGCTGGCACTTATCGAGACTCCTACTCTACCGAGTTTGGCTGGGGTAGTGTAGCAGACGCATATTCCAGTGCCCTGATCAGCTACGACGGTGGTTCGGCAACCCCAATAACCGAGTGCCTAACGACAACCTGTTACCTTGTTGTTAGAGGTGAGACTGACAGAAATCCATCGGCTTACCTGTTTAATCTCGCGCTCAATGGCTGGGACGGAGACGCCAACAAAGATATGCCGCTAAATCTCACGGGCTTCTGGTTATCATCTCCCGGAGCAGCAATATCACATGTAGCCATCTATGGCAGCAGTCTGTCACCCTCACCCGTCCCGGTACCAGCCGCTCTCTGGCTATTCGGTACTGCCCTGATCGGATTCATCGGAATCTCGAGAAGAACGAAAGTTTGATTTTAAAAAGTGTTTAGACAAGAAAAGCGGCTTTTCGAAGCCGTTTTTTTTGCCCGCGATTATTTATCGAGCTTCGCGCAGACCAACCCGAGTTCTTCGACCCAACTCGCTTGCCGGATAGCAAATACCGTCGCAATCTTTTCACAATCCAGAATCGAGTTTGCTGGTCGCGCTGCGGGCGTTGGGTATTCGCTGGTTGTGATAGGCCTGATCAACATATCCTGATAACCACTGGCTTGTGCAAAAATCTCCTGCGCGAAACCGAACCATGTTGTCGCAGGTTGATTGCAATAGTGATATGTGCCCCATTCAATGTTTTTTCCGCTTAGATAACGGTCCGCGATTAGCAGCAACACATTCGCAATGCTACGCGCCGAAGTCGGACAACCTTGTTGATCATCGACAATACTCAGCTCATCACGTTGATTACCCAGACCCAGCATGGTCTTGATGAAGTTGTGACCGGTCGAGGAAAACACCCAACTGGTACGCAGAATTACATGTTGTCGAAGGCTTGCTCGTAACAATGCCTCACCGGTCATCTTGCTCTCCCCGTAGATCCCAAGCGGTGCCGTGGCATCGGTCTCCACATAGGCAGATGGCTTGCTGCCATCAAACACATAGTCGGTCGACAGGTGCAATAACGGTATTTCCGCTTCCTTACAGGCATGGGCAAGATCAGCCACGCCATCGCGATTGATCGCAAAAGCAAGTTCATGCTCATGTTCGGCCCGGTCAACTTGAGTATAGGCGGCCGCATTGATTATGATGTCCGGTTGATGAGCAGCGAAGGCAGCTTCGATTTGCATCGGCTCTGTCATATCGAGCTGCTCGCGGGACAAAGGAACCAGGTTATGTTGGCTATCGGCAATTGAGAGTTCGTGACCTACCTGTCCACCTGCACCACAAATCAGGATTGATTTAGACATTCAGGTAAAGTGCTCGGCACGAGTAAACGTGGTACCGGCCCTGTCCTTATCGGATAAACTCAGTTCCAGCCCATCCAGCGGCCAGTCGATTGCCAGATCAGGATCATCCCATTGAATCGTGCGTTCATGCTCGGGGGCGTAGTAATCGGTCGTCTTGTAGAGAAATTCGGTATTCTCGGCGAGCACCAGAAAACCGTGTGCGAAGCCCGCTGGAATCCACATCTGTCGAAAATTGTCGGCCGACAGAATTTCCCCGACCCAATTGCCGAAACTTGGGGATGATTTGCGGATATCGACGGCAACGTCGAAGACCTTGCCACTGACCACTCGCACTAACTTACCCTGCGGCTGTTCAATCTGATAGTGCAGACCACGTAACACTCCAAGATCAGATTTGGAATGATTGTCCTGTACGAAATCGATATCGAGACCAGTGCCGCTGTGAAAGACCTTGCGATTGAAGCTCTCAGTAAAGAAACCGCGACTATCACCAAATACCCGGGGTTCAATAATTTTAATATCAGGAATGAAGGTTTCGATAATTTTCATGTCAATGTAGCGCCAGGTTCCCGCTTTTGCAGCGGTACGGCGTATCAGAGTCACGAAACAAACCGGGAGAGGTTTGGTTGACCTTGCTGGATACCGCCGGTCCGACACTCCGGTTTAAACCGAGGAATTTCCAATAGGGGCTGCTGGATAACGAGTAAAAGCTGCGGATGACAATCATGTCAGAAAATGCGTTCTTCGATGATCTGCACTAAGTACTGGCCGTAACCGCTTTTCATGAGTGGCTGCGCCAATGTCCTCAGCTGGTCGCTGGTGATCAGCCCTCGTCTCCAGGCGATTTCTTCCGGGCAGGAGATCTTCAAACCCTGCCGCTTTTCAAGGGTTTCGATAAAACTGGAAGCTTCCAGTAACGACTCGTGAGTACCGGTATCAAGCCAGGCTGTGCCGCGCCCCATGTTGATCACATTGAGCTTACCCTGCTCGAGATAACGTTTGTTGACGTCGGTTATTTCGAGCTCCCCACGTGCCGAAGGTTTGATTGATTTCGCCACGTTGACGATATCGGCATCGTAAAAGTAAAGGCCGGTGACTGCGTACCGCGATTTTGGCTTAACCGGTTTTTCTTCCAGGCTTATGGCGCGGCCTTCTGCGTCGAACTCGACCACACCATAACGCTCCGGGTCTGTGACCGGATAGGCGAAAACGGTAGCACCGTCGGCTCCACTTGCACCTTGTTCAAGTGACTTTGCGAGATCATGTCCAAAGAAGAGATTGTCGCCAAGGACCAGTGCGCAGGCATCGCCATCGATGAAATCCTCGCCGATCAGGAACGCCTGTGCCAGCCCGTCGGGGCTCGGTTGTACAGCATAACTTAGCTGGAGCCCCCATTGGCCGCCGTCTCCCAACAACTGTTCAAAACGGGGCGTGTCCTGTGGTGTTGAAATCAACAGAATTTCGGTAATACCAGCCAGCATCAATGTGCTCAATGGGTAATAGACCATGGGTTTGTCATACACCGGAATCAACTGCTTCGAAATACACATCGTAATCGGATGCAGACGCGTGCCGGAGCCACCAGCCAGGATGATTCCTTTCATATTAATCTCCCACCGCGAGCCCGAGGCGCTCACCCTGGTAGCTGCCATCGCGAACATGCTCACACCATTGCGGGTTATCCAGGTACCAGTCGATGGTTTTTGCGAGTCCGCTCTCGAAGGTCTCTTCGGGCTGCCAGCCAAGGACGTTATTGATCTTGCCGGCATCGATCGCATAGCGTTGATCGTGGCCGGGTCTGTCTGTGACATAGGTAATTAATTCTTCGAATCGGGTTATACCTTGTGGCTGTGAGATTACTTTTTTGTCGAGCAGACGGCAAAGCGTTTTGACCACGTCGATATTCTTCTTTTCATTGTGACCGCCGATGTTATAGGTTTCGCCCAGATCGCCCTGCTCCAGCACCAGGCATAGCGCGCGCGCATGGTCGTCGACATAAAGCCAGTCACGTACCTGATCACCCTTACCGTACACCGGCAGCGGCTCACCGGCGAGAGCGTTCAGTATCATCAGCGGAATCAATTTTTCGGGAAATTGGTAAGGTCCGTAGTTATTGGAGCAATTGGTGATAACCACCGGGAGGCCATAGGTTTCATGCCAGGCACGCACCAGGTGATCCGAAGCGGCCTTACTCGCTGAATATGGAGAGTTGGGCTGATAGGGGCTGTGTTCGTTGAAAAGCCCGCTCGGGCCCAGGCTGCCGAATACCTCGTCGGTCGAAATATGGTGAAAGCGGAATGATTTATTATCATCGAGATCGATCCAGTATTGGCGCGCCACTTCGAGCAACACGCTGGTGCCGACAATGTTGGTGGTGATGAAATCGGCCGGGCCATCGATCGAACGATCAACATGCGATTCGGCAGCAAGATGCATGACTGCACTCGGGCGGTACTCGTCGAACAGTTGGTAAACCGCCGCCTGGTCGCAAATATCGCCTTTGATAAAGACGTAGTTAGGGTTCTCGGCAACCGAAAGCAGAGACTCGAGATTACCGGCATAGGTGAGCTTGTCGAAGTTCACTACGCGGTAGTCGCTGTGCTCAATCAGATGACGGATAACCGCGGAGCCAATGAAGCCCGCCCCGCCGGTGACGATGACTGTTTCCAAGCCTGTTTCCCATGATTCCCGAATGGCACTAAGCTAACACAGGCACGCATTTTTTCCCATTGGGTCGTGTCACTATTTCTCCAAAAAGTTCTCACCAGCACACTTCCCGTCATCCCGCAGCCTCTTCCCGCAGCCTCTTCTTGTCATCCCGCGGTTTAACCCGATTCGTCGGACCGGCGGGAACGTAATATCCGGGTAGAGATCACACCATTTCGGATTATTACCTTCAATCAATTCGAGCTTCCATCTCCTCTGCCACTGTTTCAAACGCCTTTCACGATGTATCGCAGATGTGATATCGACGTGCACCTCGTAGTAAACCAGTCGATGAACTTTGTATCGGCTTGTAAAACCTGCGACGAGGTTGTTCTTATGTTTATAAACTCGTTTAACCAGGTCCGAGGTGACACCAATGTTAAGTGTACCGTTTCTTTTACTTGCCATGACGTATGTGTAATACATCATGAAATACCTTTTACTGGGTCCCGCGGTCAAGCCGCGGGATGACAGCGTAAAATTGTAGTGGCATGACAGCGTAAAATTGCCGCGGCATGATGGTATTAGATTGCAGCGGGATTACAGCTGTAATCTGAAGACTTGAAAGGTTCGCTGATGTCTTCATAAAGATCACACCAATCAGGATTGTGCTGTTCGACCAGGTCGAGTTTCCAGATACGATGCATCTGCCTGAGGGCGGTTGCGCGAGCACAGGCCGCGGCGGCCTCCGCGTGATGCTCGAAGTAGACCAGCTGGTGTATTGCATACAGACTGGTCAGACCCTCAACCATATTGCATTTATGGTCCATCACCGAACCGGCAAGGTCGCTAGTGGTGCCGATAAAGAGTGCTCCGTGTCGCTTGCTGGCAAGAATATAAGTGTAATAGTCCTTGCTCATGCGAACCGTACCTCGACAGGCTGGCGAGTCGAAGCTTCATGCGAATTGTCACCTGCTACCTCACAGAAACCGAGAGATTCCAGCTTTCGAAGGGGCCCGAAAAATCGAGATGACAGCGTGAATCGCCTGAACGAACCGGAAAACATTCCACTTTCAGGTGAAATCCGTGGCGAACTTGATGGCGGACGATAAGATGCCACTATCACCTTTGGCAGGAATGCGGGTGACAGTACAGCGATAATTCCGCTAATAAAGAGCCAGGCCGCGGCTGGCAGCGGAACAACCGAGGCTGTGAAACTTACGCTACCCGCGGTTCCCGGCGTACCCATGTCACCCGACCCATAACCAAGAGATGCGAGCGTTAATTCGTAGTTCGATGCCCGCATCGTCAACGCGACGAGTTCACGCGAGCGCCCTGGAGCCCCGAAGCCATTGATGTAATCGAGGCGCAACAGCTCAATCAGCCCGTCACGGAATACGATCTCATCGCTACTGTTGGCGAGCGTGAAGCCGTTGTACACATAATCCGGGACAAAGCCTGGATCGAAACTGCGCGCAAGCGTCAGGTATTCACCTGGCAGAATCAGCAAGTCGCTTTCAAATTTGTGGAGGTCGCTACCATCGTCCCCCACACTGAAACCGCGCAGATTGATGTTCTGATCGGTTGGATTGTAGAGTTCGAACCATTCGCCACGCGCGTCAGGCAGCGCGGCCGGGTTAACCATGATTTCGCTGATCAGCAGACCGCTAATAGACGACGCATAGCTGTAACCAGTGATAAGAGTGAGAAATAATAATATGCCGAAACGGGCAATTCCTTTTGCCATGATATCGCTCCTTGAGTTAGGTTTTACATTGGGCCTTCCGCGCAATTAGTTGCAAAACAAAACTTAGCCTATGCGCGTGGTAAGCAATAGCGCGCGAAGCGACAAAACCTGTAGGAATATTCTGATATTATTCGACGGGTGAGACGAAGGGTCCCTCGTAAGGCACCAGTGTCGGACCCATTTGGTCCAGTGCGTGATCGGTGGACTCAAGTAGGATATTGCGCATGAAGTCGTACTTGTTTTGACTTAGAAGACGCGCCTTTTTGGGATCCTTGATAATCGTGGCGCGGATAAACACGAGCAGATTCTGCTTTTTCTTCTCGTAATTTTTGTAGCGAAACAGGGCCCCTAGAATCGGGATATCGCCGAGCCCCGGTACTTTTTGTACACTTTCTTTAATTTTTTCATCGATCATTCCACCCAAAACCAGTAACGCCCCGTCTTCGAGCTGAACCGTGGTTTTAATCGAACGCTTGTTGGTCACGATGTCGACCGCGCTGGTTGCGGTGCCCGAGATGTTCGACACTTCCTGTTCGATTTCCAGGGTAATCGCGTCACCTTCGTTGATCTGTGGTTTGACCCTGAGGGAAACACCGATATCCTGGCGTTCGATGGTGCGGAAAGGATTGGTTGTGTCAGAGCTGGCACTGGTGGTTTCGCCGGTGACGAAGGGCACGTTCTGGCCGGCGATAATTTCCGCTTCCTGGTTGTCCAGGGTCACGATCGATGGCGTTGACAGAAAATTGGTTTCGGAATCACCCGCGAGTGCGCTGACCAGTGCAACGATACTGAGGCCACCATCATCGATGCTGCCCAGGCCAAACATCGCACCATCCGTAATACCAGTCTTGCCGCTAATCAGGCCGGGAATCGTCGTGCCGGCATCGGAAAACTGCGAAGAGACAGCGCCACTGCTATTATTCGCCGCCATCCACTGCACGCCGAGTTCACTCGAGGTTTCGAGCGAAACCTCGGCGATGATGGCTTCGATATGTACCTGCGCACGCGGGATATCGAGTTGCTGTATCACCGCGCGCAGCGATGGGAAAATCGATGCGGGCGCGCTGATCACCAACGCATTCGAGCTTTCATCCGCCTGCACGGTTACCGTATCGCCACCGCTAGGGCCTCCTGAACCACCAGTGCTGACATTCTTGGATTCCGCCTTGATCGCTTCCTTGCCCACATTACTAAGGATCGTCGCGATGTTCTTGGCATCGGCATAGCGTAGATAAACCACATGCGTATTACCACCTGACTCAACCGGAGAATCGAGATCCGAGATGATCGCGCGATACTTGAGCCGCACCGACTTTTCTCCGCTCAGTAACACGCTATTGGTACGTTCGTCGGCGGTAATATTGATGCCGCCACCGGTTTGCACCTTTTTATCGGGTGAAACAATATTGAGGCTCGACAGCAAGCGCACCACTTCGGCGGCAAACGCGTGCTTGAGCTTGATGATTTCTATATCGGAATCGACCTTCTTGTCCATCTCGGCGATGATGCGGTCGATGCGCTTGATGTTAGAAGCTCGATCGGAAATGATCAGCACATTAGTCGTCGGATAAGCAGCCAGATGACCCTGTTGCGCCACCAACGGCCGCAAAATCGGCACCAGTTGCGCGGCGTTGATATTTTCAATCGAAAGCACGCGCGTAATTAGTTGATCGCCCGGATTGCGGCTCGCCGAGGTAAAAGGCGCCGCACTTTGTTTGGCAGTTGCGTCGGGGATAATCTTGATCGCGTTCTTGGTCGGCACCGTGGCAAATCCATGCACTTGCAGAATCGACAGAAATACATTGTAGACTTCTTTTTCGTTCAGCGGCTTGGATGAGACGACCGTGACTTTACCCTTGACGCGCGGGTCGATGATGAAGTTCTTACCGGTAATTTGGGACACGCTATTGATCACCGCAACCAGGTCGGCATCGCTGAAATTCAAGGTTACATTTTCCGCAGAGACCTGCAGGTTCGCCAGCATCAGACCAATCGCAAATATTAGGGTTGCCAGTTTCTTCATCGAGTAAAGCCTATAGCTTGAAATCCATGGTTTGTTCCGCGCCATTGCGCATGAAGGTTACCGATACCTGGTTTGCGGTGGTCAGCGATTTTAACGCATCCAGTGCTTCGAAAGGTTTGCTAAGCGAGGCACCGTTAACTGAGGTAAAAACATCATTCGGCTCAAAGTCGAGCTTCCTCAACAAACTTTCACCGCGCAGCGCCTTCAGCTTGAAGCCGATATTCTTGCCATCCTGCTGCACCGGAATCGCCTGAAAGCGTGTCGCCAACGCCATCGGGTTGCTCGTATATCGTTTTTTATAGCTGCGTAACAAGGCACTCTGATTGGCCGATCCACCAACCGCCGAAGTATTTGTTCCACCACCCGCACGAGGCACGCGCTGCTGAAGATTGAGGCGTTCAATTTTGCCGTAGCGGTTTATCAGGATGTGATCCTGTTCAATTCCGGCGAGCGTGATGTTGTCGGCGAGTTCCTGGTCGATCAGATAGTGCTGGCTGTCGTTGGGTTTTACTTCGATGATGGCCGAAGAGAGGCGCTCGTCGGGCGAAAAATAAACACCGCGTAATTTATAGTTCAATTGGGTTTCAGGAGCCTCTTCGACCTCGACCACCACAGCCTGTACGACTTCGGGTTTTCCGAACAGAAAGGCACTGCCAATCGCATTCGCCTGCTGCTGAAAATTGGCGACGGCACTAGAGTTACTATTATTACGAACGATCTGGGCAGGCTGCAGGGCATTGGTTTGACCTGGCGCTGGAATCAACTGCCACACCACCAGAGAGACCTGGTGTGCGAGCGCAGCCAGCACCAGCAGTAGCACAACCATGCGCAGCCATTTATCCCCGAGGACTCTGAAAAGTATATCTGGTGTCAAACGTTCGTTCCTGGCTGATTCCCGCCAACTTGATCGGACATTATATGCCGCAAATGTGAAAAAACCATGTAGCACATTTCACAAAACTATAAATTAATTCAACTTTATAGTCGAATTTATTGATTTAAATAGAAAAACCCTGTTTTCACCCACTTTAACCAGGCATAGGGAAATCTAAAATACCCACTGCAGAATATTTTACCGATATTTCCTGAAAAGTACCTGAGCCGCAATCGCCTTAAACGCTTAGCCCAACTCTTTAGTATGGCAAATACCACGACCTGTCATTTCGCGGATGAGGTGGAATATCGCATGTGAATAAATGGGTGAGCGCAATCAGTTCCCAGTAAAAATTCTATCTAAAACAATGTTTCCAAAATGTTAATTTTTCCTGAATCATTATGTTCGGTTTTTCCGTTTAACAACGCACAGTCAGTCGGATTTCCTGACATCGACTCACGGCTTAATTCGGTCATGCGATGAACTCGATTTAACGGAGCACAAATATTACGCTAATCCCATGTTTTTACTCGCCTTACGCTTGACAGCATATAGGTGCTTGATTAAAGTACGCGCTCTCTCACGGGGCCATAGCTCAGCTGGGAGAGCGCAACACTGGCAGTGTTGAGGTCGGCGGTTCGATCCCGCCTGGCTCCACCAGATTTACCTGGTAAAACCCTAGTGTCCCCATCGTCTAGTCGGCCTAGGACACCGCCCTTTCACGGCGGTAACAGGGGTTCGAATCCCCTTGGGGACGCCACTTAATAAGTTGTAAAATCAAGGGCTTGCAGAAATTGCAGGCCTTTTTTTTGTCCAGCTTACAAATTATTTACAAAATAATGGGCTTGGTTGGGCGGATTTGGTTAGTTATTGCGCGTGCGGATTATTTGCAGGGAAAGGCCTTTTGAACTGCGGTAAGCGCCACACCTGTGGGTCCCGAATATTCATGCAGCCTTCGGAAGATAGACATGATGAAGGCCGTGGACGGCTGGGAATTCAACAATGTTGCAGGGCTGCGCTGCTCGTACGGGACGACCGTCCGGCGCGTCGCTGTTCAAGGACTGCTGTGTTCGCCATGGATGGTAGTAATCCAGATACG
>JAAESG010000332.1 GCA_024229615.1 Gammaproteobacteria bacterium
CGGTTTACTCGGCGATAGCTGATGCACCGGAAGCGAACGAAGAGTTCAGAAATCTGGTCGCGCTGCTGGCGGAAAATAGTCGACTCGCATCGATTCCGGCCATCGCTGTAGCGCTGGAAGCGCTTAAACGAGAAGCCGAAGGCAAGGTCGAAGTACAGGTGACTTCAGCGCTTGAACTGAGCGATAAGCAACAACAAGACATAGCAAATAGTCTGGTGAAGAAGCTGGGCAAGGAAGTGAGCATTACTACTGCGGTAGATGAATCACTGATTGCGGGCGCAATAATCCAGGCGGGTGATATGGTGATCGACGGTTCGGCCAGGGGCCGCCTCGATAAACTTACCATCGCGCTAGATGAATAACTCTACACAGAATTTAATGATTACGGGACAAACGCAATGCAACTGAATCCGTCAGAAATAAGCGAACTGATTAAAGATCGCATTAAAAACTTCGAAAGCGCAGCCGAAGCCAGGACAGAGGGCACGATCGTGAGCCTGATGGATGGTATCGCACGCATTCATGGATTAGCCGACGTCATGTCGGGCGAGATGATCGAATTTCCCGGTAACACTTACGGAATGGCGCTCAACCTGGAACGTGATTCGGTTGGTGCGGTAATCCTGGGTGATTACGAACACATTTCGGAAGGTGAAACGGTAAAAACCACGGGCCGTATCCTTGAGGTGCCGGTTGGTGAGGCATTGCTTGGTCGTGTTGTTAACTCACTGGGCCAGCCCATCGACGGCAAAGGCGCTATCGATGCCAAGCAGTTTGAACCGATCGAAAAGGTAGCGCCCGGCGTTATCGCGCGTCAGTCGGTATCGCAGCCTGTGCAGACCGGCCTGAAATCAATCGACGCAATGGTGCCGGTTGGCCGTGGTCAGCGCGAATTGATCATCGGTGACCGCCAGACAGGTAAGTCTGCAGTCGCGATTGACGCCATCATTAATCAGAAAGGCACCGGTATTAAATGTGTTTACGTCGGTATCGGTCAGAAAGCATCGACCATCTCTAACGTAGTGCGCAAGCTCGAAGAACACGGTGCCATGGAACACACCATTGTTGTTGCCGCCAACGCTTCCGATTCGGCTGCGCTGCAATATATTGCACCTTATTCCGGTTGTACCATGGGCGAATAC
>JAAESG010000333.1 GCA_024229615.1 Gammaproteobacteria bacterium
CGGACCAAGCTAACCTGTTGAGTTCCCGTGGGTTTCGTATCAAGGTTGGCCTCGAGATCCCCTTAAAAGGGGTTTTTATCGATGAAAACAGGCCTTCAAGGAGGAAGAACCATGCCGCGAGCCAATCGTCATTTCTTGCCGGGTCACGTCTGGCACATTACTCACCGTTGTCACAAAAAGGAGTTTCTACTCAAGTTTGCCAGGGATCGATCCTGCTGGATTCGCTGGTTGTTCGAAGCCAGAAAACGATATGGTCTGTGCGTATTGAATTACATGGTCACATCCAACCATGTGCACCTGTTGGTCAAGGATAACGGGAAGGATGTGATCCCGAAGAGCATGCAGCTCATCGCCGGGTGTACCGCACAGGCCTATAACCGGAGGAAATCTCGCAAAGGCGCATTCTGGGAGGATCGGTATCATGCAATGGCGGTGCAAACCGATGAGCATTTGTTCAAATGCCTGGTTTACATCGACTTGAATATGGTCCGTGCTGGTATCGTCAGATACCCCGAGCAATGGCCGCATTGCGGTTATCATGAAATTGGGCGACCGCCGAAAAGGTATCGAATAATCGATCAGAATGCCTTGACCGAGATAGGCCAGCTTGGCTCTCTTGCCGATCTGCAGTCGGCGCATCAAAACTGGATTTCTGATGCGTTACAGCGAGACGAGTCGAAATCCCGTGACCCGCGCTGGACAGAGAGTGTCGCGGTTGGTCAACGAGAATACGTCGAAGCGATTCAAGAAAGGTTGGGTAG
>JAAESG010000334.1 GCA_024229615.1 Gammaproteobacteria bacterium
AGTTTTCGTGAAGTAAACCACAGGCGGCGTAGCCGCCGAGGCATTCACGAAAACTTTCATGTTTATCCGGCCTTGAAATTTATTGAGCATTTAAATTCCAGGTATGGTTCGATAATCCATGCTTTCGGTCTAATGTAAGTGCCATGGGGGTCTGTCGCCTGGTTTTTTTTCAGCCGTTGCAAGATCCCGATACGTCAACCCAGCGTGCGCTGGGGGGCCGCTTTCGCGGGGATGACGACGGATTCAGGTTAAAGGTTCAACCCTGCTCCCTGGGGCGGGATTTTAATTACACCAGGCAACTTGCCATGTGAGCGTCTGCATCGCCGATCCAGTCTTCGAGGAAATCTTCCAGCCACTGCGTAATCGGTTCGTCCAGTTGTCGCGCCTGCTGCAGTTGTTTCGCTTCAGGCTCGACATCCTTCGCTTGCGTTGCCTCGACAGCCGATGCCGCTTGCCAGCGTTGAATGACATCCGGATTTGCCTCCGGATGGAATTGCAATCCGGTGACGTGCCCCGCGTAGCGATAGGCCTGGTTGGGGAATTGATCGCCGCGTGCCAGCAGCTCTGCGCCGGCGGGCAAATCGAAGCCTTCGTTGTGCCATTGAAACATCAATTGACCGGGTGAGATGAATGCCTGGTTTCCGCTGGTGGGATAGAGTGGTCGGAAACCAATCTCATCCAGTTGTTGTGGGTGACGTTGCACGCGAGCACCGAGCGTACGAGCGATCAATTGTGCACCGAGGCAAATGCCCAGCAGCGGGCGTTGTCTGGACATGAACTGTTCAATCCAGTCCAGTTCGTCGAGCATCCAGTCAAATCGATCGCAGTCGTTGGCACTTTGTACGCCACCGAAGACGATTGCAGCCGAATATTTTTCGGCATCGGGCAGGGCGTCGCCCTGTGCAGGACAGACGTAATCCAGCGCACAGCCCTGGCATTGCAGCCAATGCGAACAACGATCTCGTTCCCAGTTACAGGAATGCCGAATCATCAACACGCGTGGCTTTTTCGTCTCGACCATCACGCCGGATTTATCACTCGACAACCTCGCCATCGACGAGGCGACCGCGCCGATCGCGCTGTGAGACCATATGCCGATACAGGGTAGTCACGCGTTGGCTGCCGGTTTTGACGAACAGAAATGGCAATACGGCATGCACCAGACGAGCCAGTGCGGCAATCAGTAATCCGAGGCTGAATCGGGTGGCTGTGAACAGGTGCTCAAAGTAATTTTCACCGACTGAGGCCGGGTGATCGGTAAACAGGTTTTTCATTTAATATCCTTTGTTAGTGCCGACATTCTAACAAAGGTATCGGGGTATCTTATCCCATTGTTTGAGTGATATACTAAAATATTGGGAAATAATCCCAATTGTATAAATGATATTAGAAAAATGAAACTGGACCGAATCGATAAGCGTATACTCGCGCTACTCCAGCGCGACTCAGAGCAATCGCTGATCAAGCTATCCGAACAGGTTGGTTTGAGCAAAAACCCGTGTTGGCGCAGAATACAGAGATTGCAGGAGGCGGGCATTATCCGCGCCCGGGTCGCCCTGCTCGACGCGGCGTCGTTGAACCTCGGGGTGATTGTTTTTATGAATATTCGCACCAACCAGCACAGTGCGGAATGGGTTGAGAAATTCACCACGGCTATCGATGATATTCCTGAAATCGTTGAATACTACCGGATGAGTGGCGAAGTCGATTACCTGTTGAAAATTCTGGCACCTACGATCGGCGCATTCGATGCGGTTTACAAGAAGCTGATCAGCCGTGTCGAGATTTTCGAGATCAGTTCGCACTTCGCGATGGAAGAACTCAAGAACACCACCGAGTTACCGCTGGACTATGTCTGATCGGAAATTTGCACCCTGGGAGGAGAAGGCAGCCGTATTCGGTTGCCGGGTTTTCACCGGGATTTCTCCGAGCAGCGCCTTTCACAGCATTAATGTAACCATCCGTAGATCGAGCTTATCTGCGTCAATTCCATCTACTGACTCGAGCGTAACTCAATATTGTTCCCTGCAATATCTCTGAGATAGATCGAACGACCCATACCCTGCGCTCCGTATCTGCCCTGAAACTCACCGGCTTCTACCCCGTGTTGGTGTAAGTTTTGCAGTTCCTGCTCTTCGAATGGCTCGATTTGCAGACATAAATGATCCAGATTGTTTCCCGTCGCCTGAGGGGCGGACCCTCCGGTTTTACCCAGCTCGGCGCTCACATCCACGATATCGACGAGCGAATTTCCTGCGCGTAACTGAGTCAGGCCGAAGTCGCCCGCTCAAGCGTGCATCTCAATCCCTCGCAATATAAATTGATCAGCTTCTGATAGCGATCCGTGCGCAGTACGATGTGGTCAATAGCCTTGGGTTTAATCATGGAGTGGATCCCCGGGGTGGTTGGGAATTAGTAGGAGCCTGGAAACTTTAGTTCCTGTCATCGGTAGTCTGACCAGGGCAGTTAGCTCTGCAAACATCAATTATCACCTGCCATCAAACTCAAACGCCGGGTAACCTGAGTCTAAACCCGAAGATTGGAAAATCATTTTGTGAGAAGTCCAGTTCGGCAGATCGTTCGAACCCCATCTTCTGATAAAGGTGCCACGCTACTTGCATGGCCTGTGTCGTATGCAGGATGACCTGGTCATGCCCCTTATCTCTTGCCAGCTTTATACAGGCACGGGTTAGAGTCTTACCCACGCCCATACCCTGAGACCCGGGATCAACACAGAGTAAGCGAATCCCCGATGCATTCCTTTCCTGGGTGGCAGTTCCGCCGGAGCCGTATCTGGTCATGTCACCAATATAGACTATGCCACCCAGTAACCCTTTTTCAGCCGCGACTGCAACCAGAACCTTCGCATCTTTTTCTTCGTTGAGACTCCCGATGTTGAGGAGCATCTCATAATACTCAGGCTGTTCTTCTGGTGTAGGGAACCCATCGAGCTCTGAATACACTTCAAACATTAACTCGCCCAGCGCTACATATTCGCTTTTTTTTACTTCACGTATAACCAGTTTTTCGGTCACTTGTTGATTCTTGCCAAGGCTTGATTTGACTTTAAAGTACGCCCATATGCGTACATTCGCAAATCTGATTTTAATCAATCATGCGCATTATGTTTTAGGGATAGATTGTGTTAACAAAATATTACCGAACGAGCAAATGTTCGGGGGGTGGCATCGAAGCGAGGTATCAACCCTCCGATTTATGTCGTTAAATTTCACTCTGCCCAGGATTACTGGTATACGGGTAAAGCCAGGCTGTGGCGGGCATTGCCCTGGCTATTCTGCACAGGATTACGTTTTGCGCTCGAGGCACCAAACTCGACAGCCCGGCGA
>JAAESG010000335.1 GCA_024229615.1 Gammaproteobacteria bacterium
CCGACATCCCCACAAAGGTACCGAATGGCCTCACCGTCCAAGAACTCGTAAAGAAACTCCGCTGCTCATCCTGCGGCTCGCGCAAAGCATCGATCCGCATCGTCTACACCGGCGCCGGCGACTTTCGCTACGGCGGCTGACGCCCTTGCACCGAAAAAAGCTACGGCGTCAAACTTGGGTTGGCCTTGGTAGGTAATGGACGTCGACGACCGGTCTTCGGGGCCGCGTGGTTGGTGGCTGCCTTGAATATGGCAACATTAGGACGAGCCTACAAATCCTGTCCTTATGTTGCCATACGTGGAGTTGTTGAAAACCTGTAACTGCTTGATTCTTTGTCGATGTTTCAAACTACAGGGACCGGCCAGTGGCACAATCGGGACTCCAGCAGCTATCGCGTCAAAAAGCGGTTGTAAGCCAATCGAATAACAGTCGTATCACCCATCAATCCTCCATTTTTACCAGTGTTCTTACGCGGCGGAAAAGCGCTGTATCCCGATTTTCTCGCGATAAAGGAGTTGTCTGTTCAAGTGCCGACTCATCAAGCTCAGCGAACGCAGAAGCCAAATGATCCAGGGAGCCGCACATCAGTCGAACATATTCCGGGTGTTCGAGATTCATGGCTAAAGCCGCCTGCGCCGGTTGATCTTCCAAATCTCTGGCAAGGTGCGCACGACCGACCCG
>JAAESG010000336.1 GCA_024229615.1 Gammaproteobacteria bacterium
GCGCAGCGGCCGTACAAAAGTACGCTGGTATTGCGCCGGTGACCGAGCGTAGCGGCAAGAAGCACTGGGTCCACTGGCGATGGCAGTGCCCAACCTTCCTGCGACAGACCTTTGTCGAGTGGGCCGCTCAGACGATCAACAAGTCGTTCTGGGCCGGCGCTTACTATCGACAGCAACGCGATAAAGGTTGTACCTACCAGGCCGCTGTACGCGCTCTGGCGTTCAAGTGGATCCGCATCCTTTACCGTTGCTGGCAGACCAGAACTCCGTACAACGAGTCAGTCTACCTCTCAGTCATCCCCTCGTTTTATAGCCAAAATCACAACACACCGAACACTTCCTTGAACACGCGTTGCTCGTTGAGCATTTCCCAGAATCGTTCTATCAGCGGACGCAACCTTTCGGTTGGCATATTCGGAATCAACTCATAGAGCATACATCCTTGGCGAAACAATGAATGGACTCGCTTTTTCACAGTATTCGATTTTAGCAGCCGATCATAGCCCA
>JAAESG010000337.1 GCA_024229615.1 Gammaproteobacteria bacterium
AGATCACGAACTCAATACCCTCAAGGCGGAACGGCTGGACGGAGTCGCCAGCCCCCTGCGTCTGGCTGAGCGTGAGCAAATCAACGAGGTACTCGGCAACGATATTGGTTCGATAGGACCTGTCGGTCTCGGCATCAGAACCTTCGTCGATCACAGCGCGGCGATGATGAGCGACTTCGTCTGTGGAGCGAACCAGAATGACAGGCACCTGATCAATGCCAACTGGGGGCGAGATTGTGAAGAACCCGGCGCAGTCGATATTCGTAACGTGATCGATGGCGACCCGAGCCCGACCGGTAATGGCAAGCTAAAAATACTGCGCGGAATTGAAGTCGGGCATATTTTTCAGCTGGGTCAACAATACTCTGAATCGATGCAGGCGAAAGTGCTCGACGAACAGGGCAAGACAGTTGCTCCATTCATGGGTTGTTACGGCATTGGTGTCACGCGAGTCGTAGCGGCTGCCATCGAACAGAATCACGATGAGCATGGCATTATCTGGCCGACCGCACTGGCCCCTTTTCAATTGGCGATCTGCCCAATCAACTATCATAAATCGGAGACCGTTAAACAGGCCACCGACCAGCTCTACCAGGATTGTCTGACGCGCGGTCTCGAAGTTCTGCTGGATGATCGCAGACTACGGCCAGGCGTGATGTTTTCCGATATGGAGTTGATCGGAGTACCGCAGCGCATCGTCCTGAGCGAACGCGGCCTGACGGCACAACAATTCGAAACCAAGGGCCGTGGTGACGAAAACGCCCGCGAATTGCCGCTGGACGAGATGACGCACTTCCTGGACGAGCTTGGTTCGAGGCCATGCACTTCCGACTAGGACGCTGCACGGCAATTTTTACGTTGCTGCTGGCGGTGACGGCCAATCCGCTCAATGCGGCAACCGACCCTGAACTGAAGCGCCTGTTAAAGGAAGCCATCGAGTCGGACTCGGGTTTCGAAGACCGATTTGACGCCCAGGTCTGGTTACTCGACATGTCGCGTCGGCTCGAAAAATTCGTCGACAGTCCAAAACTACGAATCGAATTGCTGAGGCAGGTTCATTATGAATCCAGTCGAGTCAACATCGAGCCCGAGCTCGTCCTCGCCTTGATTGAAGTCGAAAGCCGTTTCGACGAATACGCCATTTCGGTCTCCGGTGCCCGTGGTCTGATGCAAGTCATGCCTTTCTGGCTCAACGAAATCGGAATATCGGATCAGAATCTGTTCAAGATCCGTACTAACCTGCGCATGGGTTGTACCATCTTGCGCTACTACATGGATATGGAGCCGCAAGATCTGGGGCGGGCACTGGCGCGCTACAATGGCAGCCTTGGCAAGACGGTGTATCCGAACAAGGTAATCAACGCACTGCATAAAAACTGGTTCAAGCAGTAACAATCGCTTTAATACCGATAATTCAATGATCGATTTGCTCGACTGCCAGCTTTGTTATTTCAATCTAGTAGGCGTAAGGTGGGTTATGTATTGTATTGGCTCGAAGAGTTAATGCCTGACATTCGCTAGTATTCGACACCAGGATTTCTGACTACGATTGCGCTTTCTGTCGCCCCCGTACCACTTGCGGTACTGTTACTCGGAAGCACGATCCTACCTCCATAAATCTGCCTCCATGCAACAGAGATTCACAACAATTACAAATACTCAATCCTTTCTGCGCGTACTCCGGTAGTTGATAAATACGCCAATCGCGCTGACGATTGACAGTAGAATCAAAGGGCCTAGTGTCCAGACGTCCAGCAACATCTCTATCGATGGTGAATCACTTGCGCTATAAATCACGCGGGCGTAAATATACGACTTGATAGAAATGCCCAGAATAGCGGCGACAACAAAGTGATCCAGCCTGGCATGCAGAATGCCCGAACTATAGTTGACCAGAGAGTGCGGGAATCCCGGGAACACGCGCATTGCAAACAGGGTAAAAAAATTTTCCTGCGCGTGAAGAAATTGATAACTACGCGAACCCTGTATTCTCTGTTTCCAGTCTTCGGATAGATAGCTGGAAAAAAAGTAAGCGCCAATGCCTCCCAGCGCACCTCCAGCGGTGAGTATAAAAGTTGCCGTGGCGGGTGTATAAAGCGGTGCTGCTACCCACAGAAATAAAGATCCGGCCAAAGCAAAGGTAAACAGAATTGCCTGCGCCAGGATCAGGATCACAATCAACCATCCGTATTGCGCATATTCCCGGGCGACAACAAGCAATTGTTTAGCATCCATCATCCCGGCAAAATCCAGAACCAGTCCGAGGCCTATCAACAGGGCAATGAGTATCAGTTTGCTTGTGAATCCTCGTATCAATTGATCACCAGTGATTAACTTTCATTGCTTTAAATCACCTATGCTCGCAGGTCCCCAGACAGCATGCTGCAGTGACCATTCATCCTGCTTAATCAGCTGCAACTCGAAACTGTACACCTGTGCACGCAGCGCCGACAGTGCATCGACATCAGAAATGACGCTGCCAGCCATAGCCACATGCAACCGAACGATAGCCCGACTATCGTCGAGCAGTTCAATCTGCCTGATCCGGGTAAACAGGTGGATGTTTTTGTGTCTGAAAAAATAGCCTCGCAGCAAGCTGCCGAGTTGCTGTTTTGTGTATCCCTTGTGATCGGTGTAATTCTCATGCAACAGATCGCCGAGTTGACCGAGGCTGCGTTCTTCGGCAGCCTCAACCCCGGTCTTTAAAAACTGACGGATTTGATCCTCGGCAGAATCCGGGCTTTCGCTACAAGCTTGTATCAACAGGGCCACCCACACCAGGAAACAGACAGAGGGGAGTTGTTTCATCCTGAAAAAATTAAAGATCGTAGCGTGGTGGAGCTACTTTGAGGACTTCTTCGATCGTGGTCAGACCACGCGCCACTTTCTGTGCCCCGGCAAGATTCAACGGTTTCATGCCGTCGCGGATTGCGGCCTTGCGGAATTTGACCAGGTCGAAATTATCGTTGATGATCTGTTTCAACTCGTCGCTGATCGGCATCATTTCGTAAATACCGATGCGCCCGCTAAAACCGGTCTTGCGACACTCGAGACAGCCCTCAGAGGCATGAATTTTATCCGGTGGCGATGTAGTCCAGGGTTTGATCAATGTCTGCCAGTCCCGCAAGTCGAAGTCTGTTTCCTGTTTACAGTGGGGGCATAAGGTTCGTACCAGGCGCTGTGCCACGACCCCGATCAGGGTTGCGTTAATCAGGTAAGGGGGTACGCCTATCTCGGCGAGACGTGCGATCGCCGAAGGCGCGTCATTGGTATGCAAGGTCGACAATACCAGGTGCCCGGTGAGGGCAGCCTGGACCGCCATTTCCGCAGTTTCACGATCCCGAATCTCGCCTACCATGATGATATCCGGGTCCTGGCGTAGCAGAGTCTTGACCCCGGTCGCGAAATCCAGGTCGATGTTGTGCTGTACCTGCATCTGGTTGAAACTGGGCTCTACCAGTTCGATTGGATCCTCGATTGTGCAAACATTGACTTCGGGTCTGGCAAGATGCTTCAGACTGGTATACAGCGTCGTGGTTTTACCCGAACCGGTCGGTCCGGTCACCAGGATGATGCCATAAGGACGCTCGATCATACTGTTCCAGATTTCGGACTCTGTTTTTTCCAGACCCAGCGCTGCAAAATTCTTCACCAGCACCTCCGGATCGAAAATCCGCAGCACCAGTTTTTCACCAAAGGCCGTTGGCATACTCGACAGGCGCAATTCGATCTCAACCCCTTCGGGGGATAGAGTCTTGATGCGGCCATCCTGGGGTTTTCGTTTTTCGGCGACATCGAGACGTCCCATAATCTTGATACGACTTACCACCGCGGCTGTGATATTGGCCGGTATTTCGTAAACCTGGTGCATGACGCCATCGATGCGAAAGCGCACATTCCCCTGTTCGCGTCTCGGCTCTATGTGTATGTCACTGGCGCGTTGATTGAAGGCATACTGCATTAACCAGTCGACAATGCTGACGATATGCTGGTCTTCGGCATCCACCTTGCCCGCTTTACCCAGTTCGATGAGCTGCTCGAGGTTCTGGATATTGCCGGGTAACTGACCAAGCGCCTTGTTGCCGGCACCCTCCATCGCTTTACTGACACTGTAGAATTCGATCAGGTAGTTCTTTAACTGGGTCGGATTCGCCAGCACAGTCGTAATCTTCTTATTGACTATGCGTTCCAGCTCGTCCATCCATTCCCATTTGAAGGGATCGGTGACCGCAATCACCACTTCATCATCTGACACCTTGACCGCGAGAATACTAAACCGAGACGCATAGGCATAAGACATGATCGAGGTGCAGGCACCAACGTCCATTTTTAGCGGATCGAAGTGATAACGTGTCTGTGCGGATTGTTCGACCAGCCAGTCGGTCAGCATATCGAGGCTTAAAACCTGGTCAGGACTGGATTTGTTGCTCCATTGCCGATTGGCGATAATCTCCAGTGGGTGCAGGTTTTTTCGATCCTGGCTGGAAACCAGCGAAGAAACCATGCGGGCTTTTTCCTGCTCGACGATATCCTGCGATACCAATTGTTCGAGTATCCACTCCAGGGTGCAGGCAGGTTTTTTCACATTTGAATCTTAAGTTATTTGTTAAGCATATTAGCAGGTATTAAACGAGTTGCACCGCCGATTAGTGTGAACAGATTTACTGCCCATCCCAGTTTTCTATGAACTGTTCGATCATATCGCGCGTCACCGGACCTACCTGTCGTGCGACCACCTTTCCGCGAGGAGAAACCAGGAAAGTGGTCGGTAATCCAGGGATCAGGCCCAATTCCGACTGCTGGGTGGGCTTGGAAACGAATACCGGGTAGGCAATAAAGTAATCCTCGAGAAAATCGAGCAGTTGCTGCTTACCGATCAGTTCGGTATTGATGCCGAGAACAAGCGCATCTTTGTCGACATGGTGATCATGAAATGCCTGTAGCTCGGGCATTTCGACGATACAAGGAGGACACCAGGTGGCCCAGTAGTTGACGACAACCCAGCGACCCTCGTAACTGCTGAGGTTTACCTTGTTGCCTTGAACATCAGTCAACGGCATATCCACTGCCGACGCAGCCGCAGACAGAGTGATCAACAATAAACCCAGTAATATTCGCTTCATAAATTCAGACCGGCATCCCTTAACCTAGTTTAGGACTTAGGAGAAAGATTTGTGGATTAAGTTCATTTACCTGATTTTACGTCGACAAGATTCGACCACGTCGACATCCTTACAATCAAAAAAAAGCCCGCTAAATGCGGGCTTTTCCTACGAGCGTAATTAAGCTCTATTGTGACAGGTAATCCAGGTCGGATGCTTCGGTTTCACCGATTGTCCATGCACCCCGGTTCTTGGCGTGGTCTACTGCCGCGGCACGAGCACCACCCTTGGCTTTTGGAATATAAAAGTACTGTCCGGCGTAAATCAGGTCGGCATCTTTAATCTGGCCCGAATTCGCTTTGTAAATCAGCGGCCACATGTACGGATCTCCATAAATACTGTCCTGACCGGAAATACTCCACAGGTTGTCACCGCTGACGACGAGATAACCACCAAGATAAGGTGACTCGTCTTGTACCATTTCAGTGCTACCAGAATCTTGGGTTTCTTCCATGACTTCGGTGGTCGCTCCTTGCAACGCAGCGATTGCTGCCGCAGCGGCATCTTCAGCCTTGTTGGCAAGAATCTTGGCACGAACGTTTTGGCAATCTTCGGCAGCTTTCTCCGCTTCCTCGATTATCTTCGCGTTTTCTTCCCAATCAGCACCCAGATTTCTGGCGCGCGCGTTTTTCAGCTTGGCCGCATAGATAGCGTTGCGAACTTCAGGAGTAGCACCCTGGCATTCGTCCTCAGCCATCGGTTCTGCTGGCATGTCATCGGTGGAGCTCTGTTGGCAGCCGACAATCAAGCCTGAGGTCATAACGGCAATCGCCGCAACCTTTAGGAGTTCTGTTGGTTTCATCTATTGTTTTCTCCGAGAACTTTATCGAGTTAAGTATTTAGTGATTTTTGATAGTCCATTTTGCCAAGAAGACTACATCGATCAACCCTTTAGAGCAAGTTTTTAATGTAAATATTACGTAAATATTGCTCATTTAGCGCTGAGTATAGCCGAGATTACAACCTTTTCATCTGTGGATAAAAAAGGCCGTTGCCGAGCACCCCGAAATACGTAATATCTCTACTATTGATAATACAGTATCGATATTGTAAAACATCGACAGATTTGATAGCGGGGGACTCTGAAATGACTAACAACAGATTAATCATGTATCACAACCCACTTTGTAGCAAATCGCAGGAAACACTACAGATACTGGAAAACAGAAATCTGAGTCCTGATGTTGTTGAGTATCTGGTGCAACCTCCCACGCGGCAAGAACTCAAGGAAGTCATAGAGATGCTCGGTATTCCGGCTCGAGATTTGTTACGCACCAACGAACAGGTTTACGATGACGCTGAACTGGACGACGATACACTGACGGACGATGAAATCATCGAAGCAATATGCCAACACCCCAAGTTGATGCAACGCCCGATCGTCATTTCGGGAACCCAGGCAATCATAGGCCGTCCACCGACTAGGGTACTGGAAATCCTTGCATAAAATACTGATCGTGTATTTCAGTCGTCATGGCAGTGTCGCACGCATGGCCGAGCAGGTCAGTATTGGGATCGACTCCAACCAGGCCTGTCAATCTGTACAGCGTAGCCTCCCGGCTGTTTCCGCCAATAGCGAACAATCCGAGGCAGCCATTCCCGAACAGGGCGTTCCCTTCGCGCAACTCAGCGACCTGGAAAACTGCGCCGGGCTGGTGGTCGGAAGCCCGGGATATTTTGGCAACATGGCAGCCGCGGTAAAGCACTTTTTCGATCAGACCAGTCCCCTGTGGCTTGCCGGTGGCATGATCGGGAAACCGGCCGGTGTTTTTACCGCGACATCGAGTATGCATGGAGGACAGGAAACCGTCCTCACCAGTATGATGCTGCCGTTACTACACCACGGTATGCTGGTTACTGGCATCCCCTATTCCGAACCCGCCCTCAACCAGACCAGAACCGGGGCAACACCTTATGGGGCCAGTCACCTGTCCGGCCAGCAAGGCTGCGAGCTCAGTGAACACGAACGGGCTGCCTGCAGGGCGCTGGGAAAACGCGTTGCCGATATCGCCTGTAGACTCGCTTGAATTTTCCCGGCTAGTACTCCTTCAATGAGATATCTTAGGATGCACTCACTTAAAACTTCCAGTCTGGCTTCCTGGCTGATTTTATTTCTAGCCCAACTCGGGCTGTTGTGGCCAGCATACGAGATCGACCATTACTGGATATTGTTGCTGGCTATACCGTTGCTGTTTCCGCTCAGGGGTTTGCTCACAGACCAACGCTACACCTATCGCTGGATCGGTTTCATGACGCTATTTTATTTTTGCATTGGTATCAGCGAGCTGGTTTCAAACCCGCAACTGCGAACGTATGGCTTCGCCACTACGCTGGCCAGCACCAGCTTATTTCTGTCGAGTATTTATTACGCACGCTACCTGGGTAGCGCCAAAGCGGACTAGCTGAACAAGTCAGCGCCGGGATAGGGCTCGGGCCGGTTACAAATTACACAGTCTCCCTGGACATAAAAACTATCGGTTAATCTCTCATATTCAATAGATTACGACAAGTTGAGACCGACTGGTGAAATATTCAGGCTAGGATGCCGTCTAAATTTCAAGCTCGGATAAGGCCTGTTTGATCAACGGAATCGTTACCCTGCGCTGCTGTGATAAAGAGGCGCCATCGAGGTGGCGCAGAATACCCATTTGCGTGCCAAGATTGCGAGCATGATGGGTTAACAGGTAAGCAAGGACCTCATCCGACAAATCGATACCAATCAGGCGCGCACGTTTGCGCAGAATCTCGGCTATTTCGGTCTCGCTGCTAGAGGGCAATTGCAACATCAGGCCCCATTGCAAGCGAGAACGGAAATCGTCCAGGCGCGTCACCAGATCATCCGGTTTATCGGTCAACGCGAACAATAAGCGGAGATCTCCTTCCCTGCATTGGTTAATCACCTGATAAAAACGGGCCTCCCATTGCTGATCCCCGGCAATTGCATCGAGATTGTCAATCGCCAGCACATCGCATTGGTTGAAACCCTCGAACTCGCTTGCATCGCATTGTCGCAGCTGGGTCGCATCATAAATTTGCAACACGACATCATTTTTCCGCGCGAAATCAGCACTGGCATTCAACAAATGCGTCTTACCGCTGCCAGCCGAACCCCACAGACCAATCTGGGTTTCACCAGTTCCCTGGATCAGTGCCTTGATACTGCTAACAATCAGTGCAGCTTGATCGGAAATGAAATTATCGAAACTAAACTGGCGATCCAGCGAAAGCGGTAACGCGATTTGTTTAATTGCTCACTCCTCGGTTAATAAAGCTGTAATTTAAAATAATCTGCGCGTCCCCCTGAGGGTTTACCTGCGGAAAGTCCTCTTGCTCCAGCATCTCTCCAAAATCGATCAGGCGTTGCAAGTCTTCGGGGTCGTTACGCAGTTTCAGGCGATATGTGATGACATCCTGATTAATCATGGCGATACGCACGTTATCGACGACGTTCAATGCTTTGAGATACTTTTGCACCTTGATCAGCTTGTCGATTCCTTGCAGACCTGAAACACTGAGCAATATCGACTGTTCAATTCGCCGATGATCTTCGAGCGCATACTCCAGCGCCAGTATTTTTGCGAGGTGCTTGACCACTTGATCAACCACCGCCTGCTTGGAAGACGCTTTGAAATTCCACTTGAAAATCTGCTCAGCAAAACGCACCTCCCAATCGCCCTGCCAGCCCTTGCCGCTGCGCCCAACAATCTGTCCCACCAGAAGAGCATCCGGCGCGTAACGGCTTGCCATAGTATTAATATTGTCATACTGACGCGATACGATGTCGTTAATTCTGACCAGGGCAATATCCTGCAGATCCATCAACGGAAAAAGCACCGGCACCGCGTGTATCGATGCAGCCTGGTCCAGCGCTTCGATCAGATCAGGGGTCGAATCGTCCGATACCAGCTTGATGTTTTCGTTCACATCGTAGGAAATTACCATCAGGCTGCTCGGCCTCTCCCTCCCCCAAACTGGAAAATTGTTTTCGCGCAGCAGGCTTTCGACCAGTTGTTGATCGAAATCGATACTCAGAAACAGGCGGCCAGCATCGAACTCCTCGTCGTCCGGCAATTTTCGGTTGATGTAACGAAATTGTTTAACATAGCGTGCACTGCTTTCACTCGGCCGTTTAAAGGCTGGGCTGCGCAGGGCATCGTCTGAACCGCTGACCTTGACGATCACCTGCCTGAAAGCCTGACTAAAGGACTCAAGCCGTAAGCTGGTCGTCTGATCGGCAACCGGCAACTCAACCGTAAACAGGTCGTCAACTGTCACTGCCACGGCTGGCAGGTGAAATGTGCCTAGCAGCACGGATAAAAGCGCTAAAAGTTTGGGCAACTTCATCGTTTCTCTTTTTTCATCCACGGACATTTGTCTACAAGGCGTGTAAAATAGCACACCCATATTATTTCCTGAACCAACAAACCATGAATCCCGAACGATCACTGAACTATCTCGACTCCGGAGTCGATATCGATGCCGGAAATGAATTGGTGGAGCGCATTAAACCGGCGATCAAATCCACCCAGCGTGAAGGTAGCGTTGGCAGCATCGGAGGATTTGGCGGTTTGTTCGAATTGCCCCTGCATCGTTACCGGAACCCATTGATGGTATCGGGTACCGACGGCGTCGGCACCAAGCTCAAACTCGCCATCGAACTCGGTATTCTCGACGGTATCGGCATTGACCTGGTGGCGATGTGCGCCAATGATATCGCGGTCCTCGGCGCCGAGGCACTGTTTTTTCTGGATTACTACGCGACCGGACAGCTCGAAGTCGAGCAGGCCGAACAGGTCATCAAGGGGATAGCGGCTGGATGTCAACAGGCCGGTTGTGCGTTGATCGGTGGTGAAACTGCGGAAATGCCGGGAATTTATCAACCCGGAGATTTTGATCTGGCGGGGTTTTGCGTCGGCATCGTGGAAAAAGACAATGTCATCGATGGCAGCCGGGTGACCGCGGGCAATCGTCTCATTGCACTGTCCTCATCCGGCGTACATTCGAATGGTTTTTCACTGGTGCGAAAAATTATCGAAGTGTCGGGCGCCAGCCTGTCACAGGATTGTGGGGGGCAATCTCTCGCAGACGCGCTGATCGCCCCGACCCGGATTTATGTTAAAAATTTGCTGGCGCTTTCCACTACCTGCCAGGTCAATGCGATCGCACATATCACCGGTGGCGGTCTAAGTGAAAATATTCCTCGTGTATTGCCGCAAAATCTCAGCGCCCGAATCGATTTGTCCAGTTGGCAACCGGCACCCGTTTTCGGCTGGCTGCAACAAGCCGGCAATGTCGAACAATGGGAAATGCTACGTACTTTTAACTGTGGTGCAGGAATGGTGCTGGCAATTGATGAGGATCAGGAGCAAGCTTGCCTGGCAAAGCTTGACGCACTCGGTGAAAAGGCCTGGGTGATCGGCGAAGTCGTCACGCGAGGAGAACAGGCCGCGGTAGTGTTTGCATGAGCGATCCGCTTTCGCTAGCGATTTTGGTCTCTGGCAGCGGTAGCAACCTGCAGGCAATTATCGACGCTGTCGAATCAGGCGCCCTGAATGCCGATATCAAGGTCGTGGTATCCAATAACCACCAGGCTTATGGCCTGGTACGCGCAACCAGACACGGTATCCCTACCTGGGTAGTTAACAACCGGGACTACGCTACCCGGGAACAATACGACTCTGTGTTGCAGCACTATCTGGAATCGGTAAACCCCGACTACATCGTACTGGCGGGCTTTATGCGCATCCTAAGCCCCGCGTTCATCAATGCCTTCAAGCACAGGATAATCAACATCCATCCCTCGCTATTGCCTGATTACAAGGGGTTAAACACGCACCAGCGAGTACTCGATAACGGTGAAAAGCAGCATGGTGTAAGCATCCACCTGGTCACCAGTGAACTGGACGCCGGTCCGATAATCATGCAGGCAAGCTACCCTGTTCTACCCGGAAACAGCGTAGAAGAGCTGCAACGAACGGGACACCAGCTGGAACACCAGATGTATCCACAGGTACTGTGCTGGCTTAGCGACAATAAACTGACCATTGATGGAGGCCAGGTATTCTATGAACAGTCCCTGCTTGAGCAGCCGATTCCTTTCAATTCTTAGCCTGCTATTTTTAGCGATCGGAGCGATCTCGCCAGGACTTTCGGCCGAGGTCCCATTGCGAGCGTTCAGCGCCAGTTACGATCTGCACAAGAACGGAATGTATGTGGCTGTTTCCGAACTCAGCCTGCAACGAGTCGCCGAGCTATGGCGCTGGCGCATGGTCACCCGACCACGTGGTATTTACGCGATATTCGTAGACAGCAAACCTTCCTCGGAGACCACTTTCAGCCGTAGCGGCGGCGACGTTCGCTTACAGCAGATCATGATTACCGACCTGGCTGATAAAAAGAAAATCGAATCGGCCAGCTTCGATTGGCACAAAGGCAACATCAGGGTACTGAGGAAAGGCAAACGAAAAAGGCTAAGCCTGAACCAGGAAGTTTATGATTATCACAGCATCCATCTGCTTGCCGCAGCAATGCTGGCTCGACAACAGGATAAAGTTAATTTGAGTTTTTACCGCAAAGGAAAACTATATAATTCAAGTCTCGTCTACAGTGGAAAAAGCAAAATCAGCATTAACGGCTCGGACATCGACGCCACTATTTTCGAGCAGGCGATGGATAAATCGAAGGGGCGAATCAAATATTACTACGATGCCGTAAACTCGATGCTACCGCTGCGAATCGAGATATACGAATCCAAATCCGATAGTAGTGGAGTCACCTTGACCCTGCGCCAGGTTGACTGGACTCTATAGCCGGGTAAAGCCCTCTTCTCTTTCGAGGCGTTCGATTTCTGCCGGCGCGAAAGGCACCTGCTCGATAAAACTGGGCAGCTCGCTCTGTTCAATATCGAGAATCCGCATCATCGTCTGGCAGGCTTTGATATCGATAATATGATCCTGATCCAGCTGCCGAGCACGCTCCACCAACGATTGGTTTGAACTGTCATTGCCTTTTTGAAACAGTTGCAATTCGTCGCCGTGCAACACGATCGCAATTTTACTATGTTGCTCCGGGTCAAACAGTTCGCGTAAATCTTCGGCACGATCGAGTACCACATCCAGTTGTTGCGCAGAATTCACGGTCACGCTGAAAACAAATCCATCTTCCTTCGGTTCGCTCCATACAGGCATAGACAACAATGGCAATATTAGCGCTACCAGCAAGACCAAAAGACGAGAGCAGCACATTTTAGTGGCCTTTCAAGGTGACAATGACGGGTTCAGTGTGAAGCAAAGTGGCCAGTCGCAAGGCGCGTCTTGCAGGCAATGGCCCATCCCTTGGCAAAAGACGCAACACGGCGAATGGCCGCATTGCTTCGCGCCCGAAGGGAGCGCCCCAGTTGGCGTGGTACCGCGTTGCAGTCCTTGAAAAAGCCATGCCAGGGCCGACCCCATGAGCGAAGCGAATGCATTGGTCTTCCCTGCGGACTGCGTCGGGATGCCGCATCACTTGTCCCACACCAACAGGGACGCTCTGCACCCGTCATTGTCACCTTGAAAGACCACTAGTCAGTTCCAGCTATCGTCATGTTTTCGATCAACATCGATCCACAACGAATGCTGCCGCGCAAATCCACGTCATTACCGATTTCAATAATTCCCTGGAACATGTCACGCAAGTTGGAGGCAATGGTCACCTCCTCCACAGCGTGATCGAGTTTGCCGTTGTCAACCCAGAAGCCCGCGGCACCCCGCGAATAATCACCGGTTACGGTATTCACTCCATGCCCCATCAGTTCGGTCACCAGAAATCCTCGATGCATGGCCGCAAGACATTGCTCAAAGGTCTTGCCGGTACTGTCCAGGGTTAAATTATGTACTCCGCTGGCATGCCCGGTCGAGGTCAAACCCAGTTTACGTGCCGAGTAGCTATCCAGCAGGTAACTCTGGATCACGCCATTCGAGACCAGTCTGGTTGCGCTCGTAGCCACCGCTTCCGCGTCAAAATTAGCCGATCCCAGCGCCTGAGGGATGAAAGGGTCTTCGTGTAACTGCAGGAATTCGGGAAAAACACGCTGACCCAGCTGGTCGAGTAAAAAACTAGCCTTGCGGTACTGCGCGGAGCCACCGATGGCCGAGGTAAAACTGCTGATAATGCTGCGCGCAAGCTCGGGGACAAACAACACGGGCGCTTGCCGGGTTTTCAACTTGCTGGCATCGAGTCTGCGCACCGTGCGCTCGGCTGCTTTTTCACCGACGCTGCGGGCGCTGGCGAGACGATCCGGGTGCCGGCTGATATCGTACCAGTAGTCCCGTTGCATATTACCATTGGATTCAGCCACAACCGAACAACTGATACTGTGGCGGGTTTTGTGTTCTGCCTGCAGGAATCCATGAGAATTTCCATACACCGACAGTCCCGCACTTAAATCGACCGAGGCACCCTCGGAGTTGACAATGCGGGGATCATACTCAAGTGCCGAGTTCTCACATTCCAGCGCAAGGTCGATCACCGATTGTGGTTCGAGATCCCATGGGTGGTACAAGTCGAGAGCGTGAAACTCACTCGCCATAAGCTCGACATCGGCTAACCCGGTACAGGGATCTTCCGAGGTATAACGAGCGATGTTACAGGCCGCTTCGACCGTCTTGCGGATTGCAGCGGCATCGAGATTGGAGGTGCTGGCACTACCCTTGTGCTGACCGATGTAGACACTGATGCCGAGCCCGTTGTCCTGCTGATGTTCAATGGTTTCAACGCTTCCCATACGCGTCGCGACCGATAGCCCCTGCGAAACAGACAAGCCAGCCTCGGCCTGCGTAGCACCGTTTACCTGTGCCATTTTGAGTGTATCGGCGATGATATTTTTAAACGAATCCGCTTGTGGTAATGCTAAAATGCTTTTCTTTCTAATTTTCATTGGTCCATTTTATCCTAGGCAGTTATGGAAAACGAAGCACAGTTTGACGAAATCGGGTATGTCAGCAAGAGTCAGCTCAAACGCGAGAGCCACGCGATCCAGGACCTCGGCAAAAGACTGGTCGCTTTGCCTCCTGATCACCTGGCCCGCATTCCTTTAGACGAACCAATACTCGAAGCGGTAACACTGGCGCATCGCATTCAAAATAAACGCAGCGCGCTCAAACGTCATTACCAGTTTCTCGGCAAGCTACTGCGCGCACGCGATACCGACCCTATTTATGCCGCACTGGCGGAGATTGATAACGAGAGTCAGCAATCGTTGCAGCAACATCATCGCGCCGAGCGCTGGCGTGATCGTATCATCGAACAGGGTAACGATGCGATCGATGCACTCATAAAAGAAGTCAGCAGCGTCGACCGGCAGAAACTACGTCAGCTATGGCGCAATCATCACAACGCCAAAACAGATGTCAAACGCACCCAGCATGCCCGCCTGATCTACAAGGAAATCAAGCAAAACCTCGAGAATTTGGCTGAATAAGCCTACTTTGTTTTTTTCGCTGCAATGCCAAAACACCTGTTTGGCTTCGAATGGGTCAGTGGCTTCGAAGGGGTCAGAGCAGGTTTTTCCCTATTCTCGGCTAAGGAAGAGGAAAGTATTGTAGAAAAACCTGGTCTGACCCCAATGGCACTTACACTAGAGCGAAAGCATGGATTTTCGAATCACATGCAGAATTTAAATGCCCAACTTATTTCAAGGCCGGATAAACGGTGAAAGTTTTCGCGAAGTAAACCGCAGGCGGCGTAGCCGCCGAGGCATTCGCGAAAACTTTCCCCGTTTGTCCGGTCCTGGTTGGACAGGTAAGACAATGGTTGCGAACTTAAGTAAGCGCCATTCTG
>JAAESG010000338.1 GCA_024229615.1 Gammaproteobacteria bacterium
CGGGAACTATCCTGCTAAACCGCCCGGAAGACAACGGTAATGATAGCTATGAGCGCAAAGTTCGGTTGGATTTGGGAGGTTTCCGCCTTTTTTTCGCTGTTACAACCAGCTTCCGAGGGAGATGGGGTATTTTTGTTGTTGACGTTGTAAAACCGGGGTTATTTGCCGCTGTCGGGAAGTATTTGCACGCGGCAACGGCAATATCGGGTAGTCGATGTCCTGTTGAAGATCCCGCGTACTAGAACGGGATTTCGTCATCAAACTCAAATTCGCACTGATTGGTGTCCTGGATACCGTCGTCGCAAGCCTCGCGATGCATTTGGGTGATTTGCTCCCCGTAGGTCTCCCACAATGCCTCCCGGAGAATGTCGAGCAAATCGATGGCGGTGGCAGCTTCGTCGATAGTCCAGTAGGTAGTCAGGCGTGTCGTATTCATCGTCATCGTCAGTTCCTTGGTTTCTTCGGTGCCGGTTGACCCGCGGGTTTACGTCGCGATTTGACGGTTCTTTTCTTACTGGCGGCGCGCTCTTTCGCCTCTCGCATGCGGTAGGATCCGCCCTCGATTACCATGATCTCCGAGTGATGCACCAGTCGGTCGACAATGGAGACCACGCAGGCGGCGTTCGGGAATACCTCGCTCCATTCGGCAAACGGGCGGTTGGTGGTGACAATCGTCGGCTTGAGTTCATAACGGCGATTGATGATGTTGAACAGTAGATCAGCGTGGCGGTTTCCGTAGGAGAGGTACCCAACCTCATCAATGATCAGCAGGTCCGGATGCGCATAGTGTTTCAACCGGCGACGCAGCGCATTGTCACCGTCCTGAGCGGCCAGATCCCCCAGCATTTTCGCGGCGTTGATGAACAGTGCGCTATGCCCCTGCATCACAGCATGATGGGCGATGTTCTGCGCAATCATCGATTTG
This sequence comes from Gammaproteobacteria bacterium, assembly GCA_024229615.1. Classification (GTDB taxonomy): domain Bacteria; phylum Pseudomonadota; class Gammaproteobacteria. The sequence continues at coordinate 926 of JAAESG010000338.1, forward strand.
CCGACACCGTTGGGACCGACCAGGATGATGTTGGCGGTCTCCTTGATAAAGTTGAGCGTCATGAACCCTGACACCGCCACCTTGTCGCACTGATCCGGCCAGCTCCAGTCGAAGTCGGCAAGCGGCTTGAAGCGGCCAATATGCGCTGCGCTCAGTCGACGTTCGAGTCCACGACGCTTGCGCTCGATCTCTTCCCACCCAATGAGTCGCTGCACCCAGGGCAGTTCGGCCTCGGGTAATTCGTCCCAGTGGGCAAGCAGACCGTGAAGCTTGAGCGCGGCAGCCCGCTGCTTGAGTTCATCGCGCAGGA
>JAAESG010000339.1 GCA_024229615.1 Gammaproteobacteria bacterium
CATCGAATAGAACTGGCTTGTCCAGATCCGGCGGAACAAAAGAAGCTGGAACTGCTGGATGGGGTAAAGTGGGACATGCTCGAAGAGTGGTCGCGCACCAAAAAGGCACCCCGGCATGCCGCCTGGATGCACGCGGATGAACTCAAGGATATGGATTGATCCTTGTTGGCAAACATTTTTCAATGGGGTCAGACTCGATTGATTTAAGACCAAATCAATCGAGTCTGATAATCCTCTAGCCAGCCTCCTCGCAGCCAGTTGTTAAACTGGCTGCTCACAAACGATGAGGAGACTGACATGTCACATTACTGCGGAATTGATTTACATTCAAACAACCACCTGGTGGTTGTGATCGACGAAGAGGATAAACGAGTGCTGGAAAAGCGTTTGAACAATGATTTGTCATTGACACTCGATGCCTTGTCACCTTTCCGTGAAAGCCTGCATGGTATTGCAGTGGAATCGACTTTCAACTGGTACTGGTTGGTCGATGGGTTGCAAGAACAGGGATACGATCTTCAGCTGGCCAATACGGCGGCGGTCAAGCAATACGATGGTTTGAAATATAGCGGCGACCGGCATGATGCCTTCCATCTCGCGCATCTGATGCGCCTTGGCATTTTACCGGCGGGGTATATTTATCCCAAAGAACAAAGGGCGATCCGGGACCTGCTGCGACGCCGGCTATTTCTGGTCAGAACAGCCAGTTCTCAATTGATCAGTGTGCAAAGCCAGATCTGGCGTTCAACGGGATTACGAATCAAGTCGGCAGATCTTCGCAAAGCGGATATTGTGGTGCCGCCAGTAGACGATTATACGCACCAGGCGGTAGAGGCGGGACTCTCGGTCTATCAAACGATACAACGGGAAATTGACGGGTTGGAGCAAACCGCGCACCAGGCAGTGAAGCTAACCGGTGCTTTTCAATTATTGCAGACGGTCACCGGTATCGGGAAGATACTCGGGCTGACCATCATGCTGGAAACCGGCACGATCGCGCGTTTCGCCGGGCCGGGTAATTTTGCATCTTATTGTCGCTGCGTCGACAGCAAGCGAACCAGCAATGGTAAAAAGAAAGGGGAAGGCAATGCCAAGGCGGGCAACAAGTATCTCTCCTGGGCGTTTTCGGAGGCGGCGCATTTTGCGGTCCGCTATGAGCCATTAGCGCAACGCTTCTACGAACGCAAGAAGGCCAAAACAAACGGCATTATCGCGATCAGGGCGGTGGCCCGGAAACTGGCAAGAGCAACCTGGATGATGCTTAAACATGAGGTTCCTTACGATGCCAAATTGATGTTTCCGGGATAGGTTTGGGCGGCTGAGATGAGCCAGTATGGGGTCTGGTACAACCAGCGAGTCTGATTGGACATCTCAGCCGACCATCGTTGTTTACGTTTCGCCCAAACCGTGAGCTGTATCGGGTCTGGACAGC
>JAAESG010000340.1 GCA_024229615.1 Gammaproteobacteria bacterium
ATGAGACGCAGGCTTTAGCCGATCAAACACCGGCCTTTATGGAATGGCATCAAGCGCTGGTACAAGCGATAGCCCGACTTCCGCAACTCGCCCCCCAATTTTGCGATTTTCGAGGTGCTGAGAGCGCCAAGTGTCTGTTTGGCATAGGGGGTATCGAGGAATTGCGCGTGTAGTGCAGACCTTGGTCGTTGACCTGCCGGTGGTTTTTCTAAACACTGCTTCTATGTTTCTACGCGCTCACAAACGGATTAAAGACGGTAAAGAGCATCGTTATTGGAGTATTGTCGAGAACCGCCGGGTACAAGGTAATCGGGTAGTACAGCGCCAGGTGTTGTATCTAGGAGAGATCAACGACAGTCAGCGGACGGCGTGGTGTCGCACCATTGATGTTTTCGATGAAGACCAGGATAAGTCCACGCAGCTGGCGATTTTTCCTGAAGATCGCCAGGCCCCTGAGTTGGCTTGTGAGGTGGTGCAGATTCGTTTGAGTGATCTGCAGTTGCACCGACCGCGCCAATGGG
>JAAESG010000341.1 GCA_024229615.1 Gammaproteobacteria bacterium
CCTTCAGAAAATCCCTTGTGAATCCAAACCCCTGCGCGATCATCCCACCTCCTGTTTAAAAATGCGCGCTAGATGTTTAAGGCAACACGAGGCGAGTGCTTGCACCGACGTGACCGGCTTTGGCCTGGCAGGACACCTGTATGAAATGCTGCGAGCATTGACCTGTGCAGCGGAACTGTACATCGATCGTATACCGTTGTATGCCGGGACCGTGAGCCTTTCGCGGGCGGGTATACAGAATTCCTTACAGCCGCAAAATCTGTGCTTACGTCACATCATCGAAGACAACGGGAGTTTTGCCAGTCATGAAGCCTACGCGCTGTTGTTTGATCCTCAAACCGCCGGTGGTCTGCTCGCCAGTGTTACTGCGGAAAATGCCGAGCCCTGTCTGCAACAGCTGCATGCAGTGGGTTACCAGCACGCACAGATCATTGGTCGAGCGACGACGCTGAACGATTCAAAACAGACTGCCAGTCTGGTCAACTCCTGAGGTCGAGTAATCCTGACTCCCGTATTACCTGGGCACAGGATGCTTCGCCGTGCGGAGCCATCAGGTGTGCTCCGGCGCATCCCTCGATTTCAGAAAACCCCTGTAGCAGTTCCGCACAAATCGCACGACCCTCGGCTTTTTGATCCTCGGCGCCCTCCAGACGTGTGATGATTTGATCCGGAACATGGACACCGAACAGATTGTCGTTCATCCAGCGAGCCGACCTGGCCGAGGCCAGTGGCCCGATACCGATCAGAAAATGTGCCTGTTCGGTAAAGCCTCCTTCGACCAAACCCCGGCAGTAGCGTCTGACCTTTTCAAGGTCAAAGCAGTACTGGGTTTGAAAAAATTCTGTCCCATTATCGATCTTGGCCTGTAACCTTGTGGCGGGCCATTGCTCTCCCGGTTCGGCAGGTATTTCGGCGGCCCCTAGAAACAAGGCCGGTGCGGGCTTGATTTCACGGCCCGACGGGAAACTGCCCAGGTCTCGCATATCACGCATCTGGCGCATTAACTCGCCACTATCGAGTTCGAAGACTTCAGCTGCATCGGCCTGGTCGCCGGCCTTCATCTTGTCGCCGGTCAGGCACAGGAAATTATGGATCCCAAGCGCCGCCGCACCGACTACGTCACCCTGCAGGGCCAGGCGGTTACGATCACGGGTGGTCATTTGTAACACAGGTTCGATTCCGTCACCGACCATGATGGTCGCGGCAGCCAGCGCCGACATGTGGACCCTGGCACTGGCGCCATCGGTTACGTTAATCGCATCGGCGAGCCCCTTCAGACATTCGACACGATCAAGCACCGCCTGCGCCGAGGCCGCATCCGGGGGTGAAGTTTCCGCGGTCATGGCAAACTGGCCTGCTGCCAGTACTTGTGCGAGTTTGCTTGTCGCTATATCGGTCATAGTCTTATTCCAGAAATTGAGTGATTCACCGCTTGCCAGGTTCGATGGAGACTTGCTTGAACGCATCGGCGATCAGGTAGGCGAGTTCCAGTACCTGGTCTGCATTTAGTCGAGGGTCGCAGCTGGTCAGATAGCGCGTCGCCAGATCCGTATCGGAAATCTTGTAGGCACCACCGGTACACTCGGTAACGTGTTCGCCGGTCATCTCGAGATGAATTCCCCCAGGATAGCTTCCTTCTGCCTGATGGATCGCAAAAAATTGGTGTAACTCGGTCAGAATATCGTCAAATTGTCGGGTCTTGAACCCACTGCTGGCTCTGACCGTGTTGCCGTGCATCGGATCCGACGACCAGACTACATTGCGCCCTTCTTTTTGCACCGCTCGAATCAGAGCCGGTAGCGCCTGCGGCAAATTGTCGGCGCCCATGCGAGTGATCAGGGTCAGTCTTCCCGGCTCATTTTCAGGATTAAGCGCGTCGATCAGCCGCATTAACTCATCGGCGGTAATCGTCGGCCCGATCTTGACGCCGACCGGATTTTCTATCTGTTTGAAAAATTCGATATGTGCATGATCCAACTGTCGCGTACGTTCGCCGATCCAGACAAAATGGGCAGAGCAGTTGTAGCATTTGCCAGTAAACGAATCGATGCGAGTCAGGGCTTCTTCATAATTCAGTAGCAAGGCTTCATGCGAGGTAAACAACTGGGTTTCACGAATCGAAGGCGCGGTTTGCGAAGTGACCCCACAGACTTCCATAAAGGCGAGTGCGTCTTCGATGCGAGTGGACATCTTCTGGTAACGCTCCTTGCTCGGACTGGCTTCGACGAAGCTCATGTTCCAGCGATGTACCTGGTGCAAATCGGCGAATCCCCCCTGTGCGAAAGCGCGTAACAGGTTAAGCGTGGAAGCCGCCTGGTTATAAGCCAGCAGCATGCGCTCGGGATCAGGAATTCTGGCATCGGCATCGGCATCGGGGGCATTGATGATGTCACCACGGTAACTCGGTAGAGATATGCCATTGACTTCTTCGAGGTCGGCCGAGCGTGGTTTTGCAAATTGCCCTGCCATGCGTGCGATCTTGGTAACCGGGCGTCGTCCGCCAAAGGTCAGTACGACAGCCATTTGCAGCAGAACCTTGAAGGTATCCCTTATTTTGTTGGCACTGAATTCGGCAAAGGATTCGGCACAGTCTCCTCCCTGAAGCACGAAACCTTTACCGTTTGCAGTATTGGCGAGATTGTATTTTAAATCACGAATTTCCTGTGCAAATACCAGTGGTGGTAGAGCCTGCAGTTGTTTCTCTACGGCTTTGAGATGAGCACTATTCGGGTAATCCGGTTGTTGTTTAATCGGGAAATCACGCCAACTCGTAGGTGAAGATTTATCGGTCACACTGGCATCCATGGTCAGGTTTAAATTTTGTTTGGGAAAAACAGAGGAAAATGCCTGAAAACGATAAAAAACGCCAGCAAAAACAAGCCGATTTGATTTTTTATGGTTCCTCAGCCACATGCATGACCAGAAAAACAGTGATAGTATTAAATACTACGTATCGGATAGTGCATGGATTCCGAATAATAAATAACCAAAACAATACTGAGAGAGCATCTAATGAAAAAATTGCTAATAGCTTCAACTATGCTGGCCCTGTCGGGGCCGGTTATTGCTGATGACATCAAGGTCGGGATCATTTTGGGATTCACCGGACCGATCGAATCACTGACACCGGGAATGGCATCGGGTGCCGAACTGGCCCTGTCGGAAGCTTCGAAATCGGGTAATTTTCTGAGTGGTACGAACCTTGTCAGTGTGCGTGGTGATTCGACTTGCATCGATGCAGCAGCGGCTTCGTCTGTGGCTGAACGACAGATCACTGCCGATGGTGTAGCCGCGATCATGGGTGCCGATTGCTCCGGTGTAACCACCGCGATCGCTAACAATGTCGCGATTCCAAATGGAGTCGTAATGGTGTCACCCTCAGCAACTTCGCCCGCACTGTCTACGATTAATGACAAGGGCTTTTTCCATCGTACCGCACCCTCCGATGCGCGCCAGGGTCAGGTTCTGGCCACGGTTTTACAAAGTCGTGGAATCGATGAAGTTGCAGTGACCTATACCAACAACGACTATGGCAAGGGTCTGTCCGATTCTTTCAGTTCAGCTTTCAAGGCCCTGGGCGGCAAGATTTCCATCAGTGCCGCGCACGAGGATGGCAAGGCTGATTATTCGGCAGAGGTGGGTGCATTGTCCGCATCTGGCTCAAAACATCTCGCCGTTTTCGGTTATGTAGACCAGGGTGGTAAAGGAATCATTCAAGCCTCGGTCGATGCCGATGCATTCGACAGTTTCGTGATGGCCGATGGCATGGTTGGTGATTCGTTAATTGAAGCAATCGGCTCGGACCTCGATGGTTCGATTGCTACGCTGCCGGGTGGTGCATCGGGAGCCGATGCCTTCATGACCTATGCGAAGGACAACGGGATCACCGGTGACGGGCCTTTCGTACCTGAATCTTATGATGCTGCGGCGCTGATCGTACTGGCTATGCAGGCAGCGGGTTCGGCCGATCGCGCTGCACTGCAGTCGAAAATGATGATGGTTGCAAATGCGCCAGGTAAGAAGATTGGTCCGGGTGAACTCGGCAAGGCTCTGAAGATTATCGCTGCGGGCGGAGACGTCGATTACCAGGGTGCCACCAATGTCGAATTTAATGATGTTGGTGAAGTTTTCGGTTCCTACAAGGAACTGGAAATCGGTAACGGCAAGTGGAACACGATTAAAATTCACTGAGACCTGGCACCGTTTTCGGTGCCAGTTTTTTTAGGGTTTGTGAACAATGGCACTTATATCAGAGCGAAAGCATGGACTTTCGAAACAATCCCGAATTTAAGTGCTCCATAAATCACAAGGCCGGATAAACGGTGAAAGTTTTCGCGAAGTAAACCGCAGGCGGCGTAGCCGCCGAGGCATTCGCGAAAACTTTCACCGTTTATCCGGTCCTGGTACTCCTTGAAGGAGTACTAGCGCCTGCCCATGCCGTTTAGGTGAAGGATTTGTGCCGTTTCAAATAGTGTTAACAGGCCCATAGCGCATTCCGGCTACAACTAAGGTCTGGCACTCTTTTCGGTGCCAGGCTAGTGATTTTGCTTGCTGACCACTTCGGGTAAGATGCCACCCGGACTGAAGCGCAGTACCAGCAACAGAACCAGGCCCATAAAAAACAGCCGCATATGTTGCGCATTTTCGATCAGGTGCAGACGCAGGGCGTTGCTTTCATCCATCCAGCTGGTACCTGCCTCCATCAGCCAGACGCCGATGGGTTCGGCCTCGATCCAGACTAACCAGATCAGAAAGCCACCCAGAACCGATCCCATGTTATTGCCCGAGCCACCGACGATTACCATGACCCAGATCAGGAAGGTGTAACGCAACGGCTGGTAGGAAGTCGGCGTGAACTGACCGTCCAGCGTGGTCAGCATTGCACCGGCGATACCGATGACCGCGGAACCGAGGATAAAGATCTCAAGATGCCTGCGGGTAACATCCTTGCCCATAGCACCTGCCGCAATCTCATTATCGCGTATGGCTCGCATCATACGTCCCCAGGGAGAGTTCAAGGCCTTGATACTGAGTAGCAGAATAATGATTAGGACGCCGGCAAACAATCCGCTGTAACAGAGTTTAACGAAGATACTGGAACCGTCGATGACGAATTGTTTCAGCGCCTGTTGTTGTTCAGGCTGATTCATGGTGCTCAACGAGCCGCTGTGCCACCAACGCATCAAATCAATAAACCAGACAGTATTTTGCAAATCGATTTCGTAGGGAACCGGGCGCGCCAACCCGGTTACATTCTTGACTCCCCGTGTCAGCCAGTCTTCATTTTTCAATATGGCAATGATGATTTCCGAAATACCCAGAGTGGCAATAGCGAGATAATCGGCACGCAGGCCAAGTGCCACTTTGCCGATGCACCAGGCGATACCGGCGGCGACCACGCCACCGAAAGCCCATGAAATTATTATTGGCAGGCCCATGCCACCTAAAAACCCGGTCTTCGCCGGTTCAATCGACTCGATATCCGAAATAGCCGGGTCGAGAAACATGCGAGTCAGTGCCAGACCGGTGATGATCACCAGCGTCAAGGCCAGGCTGCGCTGCCGTCCAGGTGCGAGTTTTCGATAACACAGTACCGCTACGCCCACGGTTGCAGCGAAAAACACCGCGGCGATAAACAGGCGCCCCCAACTCGCGTCCCAGGCTGCGGCGACGGGGGCTTTGGATACCAACACCGCACTCATTCCACCGAGCGCGGCGAAACCCATTACACCGACATTGAGCAAACCCGCATAGCCCCATTGCATATTGACTCCAAGCGCCATTACCGCAGAGATCAGGCACAGATTCAGAATGCCCAGCGATACATTCCAGGACTGGACGAAGCCAATCATCAATAACAGGGCGGCAATCAAGGCAAAGGCGAGCTGTGTTCTACGCGTGTTAGTCATAACACCTTGCCCCTGAGTATGCCGGTCGGTCTGACCAGTAACACCAGTACCAGGATGACAAAGGAAACTGCAAACTTGTAATCGGTGGAGAGCAATTGCAACAGGCCTTCCGGCTCGAGACTTTGCGGTAACAGGTAGATAAAGACTTTTCTATAGGCGTAGGTCACGATGACTTCCGAAAAGGCGATGACATAGCCACCCAAAATTGCACCGATCGGGTTACCGATACCGCCGACGATTGCTGCCGCGAACATGGGTAGCAGCAGTTGCAGGTAAGTAAAGGGTTTGAAGCTCTTATCGAGACCATAGAGCGTGCCGGCGATGGTGGCCAGGATTGCGGTAATGATCCAGGTCACCAGTACGACCTTGTCAGGATCGACACCCGAGAGCAATGCCAGATCTTCGTTGTCGGAATAGGCCCGCATGGCCTTACCGGTGCGGGTCTTCTGTAAAAACCAGAAAAGCATTGCGACCAGAACAACTGCGATAATAATTGTCAGGCCCTGTGAAAGTTTGATGCTCAGGCCTTCGTTTAAACCTGTCATCGTCTTGAAATCACGGGCGCGAATGATAAAGCGTTCACCATCCAGGAAACGCTGATCGTTGGGTCCGATAACGAAGCGCACGATACCGTTTGTCATGAACATGACGCCCATCGAGGCTATCATGAAGGTTACCGGTATCGCCTTGTTGTGACGGTAGTAGCGATATACGGTCTTGTCGGTTACCACGAGCAACACTATGCTGGCTACGATACCGACCGGCAGCGCGAGCAGGGCAGTCGGCAGCGGGCCCAGGTTAATGCCTTTGGACTGCAGCCACCAGGTTGCCAGGATGGTCATCATGGTGCCAAAAGCCATGGTGTCTCCATGTGCGAAATTGGCGAAACGCAGAATGCCGAATACCAGCGTTATACCCAGTGCTCCGAGTGCCAGCTGTGAGCCGTAGGACAGACCGGGGACTACTACGAAGTTCAGTAACAGGACAATTGCATTAACAACATCGGTGAGCGCTTCCATTTAACCCCCGAGGAAGGAACGCCGAACTTCGGGATTGGCGAGCAGCGCTTCACCCGTGTCGGTATGACGATTCTCGCCGATGACCAGTACGAATCCGCGATCGGCAATGTTTAGTGCCTGACGTGCATTCTGTTCGACCATCAAAATTGCAACCCCGGTTTGCCGAACTTCGAGAATGCGGTCAAACAGTTCATCCATGACAATCGGCGATACCCCGGCGGTTGGTTCGTCGAGCATTAAAACCGCTGGTTGTGACATCAGGGCGCGTCCCACAGCGACCTGCTGGCGTTGGCCACCGGAAAGTTCACCCGCGAGCTGGTCCTTTTTCTGTTCCAGAATGGGAAACAGTTCGTAGATCTGTTCGATGGTAGAGCTGATATCGTCATCGCGCAGAAACGCCCCCATTTCGAGATTTTCGTATACCGTCATACTGGTAAAGACATTATTGGTTTGAGGTACGAAGGCGATGCCCTCGGCAATTCGGTCCTGCGGTGTCAGCTGGGAAATATCTTTGCCACGAAACAGCACTGTTCCCTGTTTCAGATCCAGCATTCCGAGTAGCGCTCTCATCGCCGTCGATTTACCCGCGCCATTAGGACCAACGATGACCGCGATCTCACCTTCGTTGACGTCGATACTACAACCCTTGAGGATATCGGCACCACCGTAACCGCCGGTCATGTTTTCGCCGCTGAGAAAACTCACGAAACGGCCTTCTTGTTTTTCAGTCCGCGCCCAAGATAGGCCTCGATGACTTCTTCGTTGTTTTTGACCTGTTCGGCGGTACCTTCGGCCAGAACCGTCCCCTCAGCCATGCAGATTACCGGATCGCAAAGGCGCGAGATAAAGTCCATGTCGTGTTCGATCATGCAGAAAGTGTAATTCTTTTCCTGGTTGAGCTTGATAATCGCGTCACCGATTTCGCGCAGGAGAGTTCGGTTGACGCCGGCGCCAACTTCGTCGAGAAAGACGATTTTGGCCTCGACCATCATGGTGCGTCCGAGTTCCAGTAATTTCTTCTGTCCACCAGATAAGTTACCGGCGAGTTCGTCCGCAATATGATCGAGATTCAGGAAATCAATCACTTCCATGGCTCGCTGGTTGATCTTGAGCTCTTCTTGCGCCACCTGTTTCCTGTGAAACCAGGTATTGATCAGGTTTTCTCCGCTTTGATGCGCGGGTACCATCATCAGGTTTTCGACCACTGTTAGACGCGTGAACTCATGGGCAATCTGAAAAGTGCGCAACAGCCCCTCGTTAAACAACTGATGGGGTTGGAGGCCGGTAATCTCTTCGTCATCGAGAAAGATTCGACCGGAGGTTGGTGCGTACAAACCGGCAATTGTATTGAACAGAGTGGTCTTGCCTGCCCCATTGGGACCGATCAATCCTGTAATCGAACCTTCGGCAATATCGATGGAGACCTGGTCTACCGCCTTTAGTCCGCCAAAGTGTTTGGAGACGTCTTCAACGCGAATCATTAATTGAATGTTGGCTGAGCAGAAGTTGCAAAATGCGGATACTATTATTGATTGGTCGGCGACATGGTAGCGAATTCATAACACAAACGCGAAGAAAAATGCCGATACGAGCAGTATAACGCGGTAGTTTCATCGAAGAGGGAAAGGCTGCATCGATCTGGCGGTGTGATTTTGATGTCTATAAATTAAATTTATAAAATGCCGACCAGTATAAATACAAACTATTACGTATCAATTTAGTTACTATCACGATTAAATTATTTGCTTTGCATCCCAGGATCAGACTAACCACACTGCACTTCGATTATAAGAATATACGAGTCAATCCATTATGGCGGCGAATCCGGCCACTAAGCGCGAAATTAAATCGACGACTTGCTACATGTGCGCTTGTCGCTGTGGCATCAATGTGACTGTCGAAGATGGCGAGGTTCGTTTCATTCAGGGTAATCCGGAGCATCCGATTAACAAGGGTGTGCTGTGTGCAAAGGGCGCTTCGGGCATCATGAAACAATATTCGCCCGCTCGCCTGAGTAAGCCGCTACGACGCAAGCGGGGCGTTCCGCGAGGTAGCTCGGAATTCGAGGAGATTTCCTGGGAAGAAGCATTCTCGACGATCAGCGAACGCCTGCAGCAGATTCGTGAAACCGATCCAAAAAAGTTTGCCCTGTACACCGGGCGCGACCAGATGCAGGCCCTGACCGGGTTGTTCGCGAAACAATTCGGAACGCCCAACTACGCTGCACACGGTGGATTTTGCTCGGTCAACATGGCGGCTGGTTTGATCTACACCATCGGTGGTTCATTCTGGGAATTTGGCGGTCCGGACCTGGAGCGTTCGCGCCTGTTCGTGATGCTCGGCACCGCCGAGGATCATCACTCGAACCCGATGAAAATCGCAGTTGCCAAATTCAAGCGCAATGGCGGTAAATTCATCGCGGTGAATCCGGTGCGCAGTGGTTATGCCGCGATCGCGGATGAGTGGATACCGATCAAGCCCGGCACCGATGGTGCGTTGCTACTTGCTATCATCCACGAAATTGTCGCGCTCGGACTCTACGATCGTGATTTTCTGCTGCAATACACCAATTCCCCCGATCTTGTTATCGTCAACCCGGACAGTGACGAGTACGGTCTGTTTCTGCGTTCTGACCTGGAAGTTGAACAAACCTGTATCGAGCCGGCAAACAAGATGTGGTGGGACCGCAACCTGAACAAGGCAGTGTATTCACACAGCGATGCAGCGGATCCACGCTTGATGGGCGAGTTCGAACTCGAAGACGGTTGCAAGGTCAAACCTGCCTTCCAGCTACTCAGGGAGCGTGTCACACAATATACCCCGGAGTGGGCAGCGGGAGTTACCGGCATCGACGCTGACACGATTCGCCGACTGGCACACGAAATGGGTATTACTGCCCGCGACGAAAAAATCGAATTACCGATACCCTGGACCGATGCATGGGGAAAGGAACATGAATCGGTTACCGGGAACCCGGTGTCCTTTCATGCGATGCGCGGACTCGCGGCGCACTCGAATGGATTTCAGTCGATCCGGGCGCTCGGCATACTGATGACAATTCTCGGCACCATCGACCGTCCCGGCGGGTTTCGCCACAAGGCGCCTTTTCCACGTCCGATTCCTCCTTGTGCAAAACCGCCCAGTTCGCCCGAGGCGGTGCAACCCGGTGCGCCACTCGAAGGCATGCCGCTGGGATTTCCGGCCTCTCCGGAAGATCTGTTTGTCGACGATCAGGGCGAAGCGGTTCGCCTCGACAAGGGTTTTTCATGGGAGTACCCATTGTCCGTGCACGGCCTGATGCATAACGCCATAACCAATGCCTGGCGAGGCGACCCTTATCCAATCGATACCCTGATGCTGTTCATGTCGAACATGGCCTGGAACTCATCGATGAATACCGGTCGTGTGCGTGATATGCTGGTCGACAAAAACGACGACGGCGAATACAAGATCCCGTTTCTGATCGTCTGCGATGCCTTTCACTCTGAAACCATCGCCTTTGCCGATATCGTTCTTCCAGACACTTCATATCTTGAACGTTACGATGCGATGTCGATGCTGGATCGCCCGATTTCGGAGTTCGAAGGGCCGGTCGATTCGGTACGTGTTCCAGTGGTGCCACCGAGAGGAGATTCGCGGCCCTTTCAGGACGTGCTGGTTGAGTTGGCGACACGACTCAAATTACCGCGCTTCATGAATCTCGATGGCACGCGCAAGTTTAAGGATTATAAGGACCTGGTGATCAATTACGAAACCGAACCTGGTTCGGGTATTGGTTTTCTCGCCGGTTGGCGAGGTAAGGGCGGTGAAAAATTTATGCGTGGCGAACCCAATCCCAATCAATGGGAAATGTACGCGAAAAATAACTGTGTCTACCAGCACGAACTGCCCAGATCTTTTCAATATATGCGCAACTGGAATCGTGGTTACCTGCACTGGGCGCAGGATCATGGCCTGATTCGTTACACCGATCCGGTCAACCTGCATCTCTACTCGGAGGTGTTGCAGAGATTTCGCCTTGCTGCCGAGGGTAAGCGTAAGGGGCGTCAGCCGCCCGATTATTTACGCGAACGCGTACGCACCCATTTCGACCCATTACCTTTCTATTCGGAGCCGCTGGAAACGCAGACTATCGATAAGGATAAATATCCCTTGAATGCGATTACGCAGCGGCCGATGGCGATGTATCACTCCTGGGACTCCCAAAACGCGTGGCTCAGGCAAATTCACGCACATAACTATCTCTTCGTCAGCCCTCGTGTAGGGGTCCAGAACGGTTTTGCTGATGGTGACTGGATCTGGGTTGAATCGGCGCATGGCCAGGTACGATGCATGTGTCGTTTCAGCGAGGCCGTGGAACCGGGCACGGTCTGGACCTGGAATGCGATTGGCAAGGCATCGGGTGCCTGGGGTCTGGACGGCAAGGCGAATGAGTCGCAAAAAGGATTTTTGTTAAATCATTTGATCAACGAAGAAATACCATCAAAGCGGCAGGACTACCGCTATTCGAATTCGGATCCAATCACCGGGCAGGCTGCCTGGTACGATGTTCGGGTTCGGGTTTACAGGGCCGATGACAATGAACCACGGCAATCGTCGCCTCAGTTCGACACTCAGCCGCGTGTGCCAGGCATGGAACCCGCGCGGGGTAAATGGCAGGCCTTCGTTAAGGGATTGACCAAATGACACAACTTGCCCTGGTTATCGATCTCAACACCTGCGTCGGTTGTCACGCCTGTGTCACCAGTTGCAAGGAATGGAACACCTCGGGTACGGCAGGCCCAATGGTGGATCGTAATCCTTACGCAGCGGAACCGACCGGTACTTTTTTCAACCGGGTACAGTCTTTCGAAGTGGGGAGTTTTCCAAACACGCAGACGGTTCACTTCCCCAAATCCTGTTTGCATTGCGAAGATCCGCCTTGCGTTCCAGTGTGTCCCACCGGTGCCAGCTACAAACGTCCCGAGGATGGAGTCGTACTGGTGGATTACGATAAGTGTATCGGCTGTGAGTATTGTTCCTGGGCTTGTCCCTACGGTGCTCGTGAGATCGACGAACAGCAAAAAGTCATGAAAAAATGCACCCTTTGCGTCGATCGGATTTACGATCAGAGTCTGCCCGAGCAGGAACGTAAACCGGTTTGCGTGCTGTCCTGCCCGACCAGTGCACGAATCTATGGCGATATCCACGATCCGGAATCTGAAGCCTCGAAGGCGATCAACGATGCGGGTGGATACCAGTTAATGCCCGAATGGGGCACCGAGCCGGCGAATCATTACCTTCCCAGGCGTAAGGTCAAGATTACCGTGCACCAGGAAGACCTGCAGCGTGCCGATAATCCATTGCGCAAGGAAGATCGTGGTCCACGTGCACCCAGCACGCGTACCACACTCGACGATTCAACCTCGTGGTAATGACATGAAACCTGCCTTATCCGTCATTTTTCTCACCACGCTGATCGGCGCCGGCCAGGGACTGTACCTGGCCTATTACAGCGCCGAGTGGTTTGTCATGCTGAATATTCTGCCTGCCGCGCAAGTCGATTACAGTGGTTATGCAGCTGGATTGAGCTTCCTGTTGCTGTTGACCGGGCTGTTGGCGTCGTTTTTTCATCTCGGTCATCCGGAACGTGCCTGGCGTGCCGCTGCAATGTGGCGTACCTCCTGGCTGTCACGCGAGGTCATTGCCTTGCCTGCGGCGATGCTTTTGATACTGGTTTATGCGCTGTTGAAAATGAGTGGTAATGATTGTCTCGTCTTCATGCTCGGTGAAAACATACCGATTTCCATTGCCACGCTGGCAGGTTTTGGCGCGGTACTCGCCGTCTGTGCGTTGTTTGTCTGTACGGCAATGATATACGCCTGCCTGAAGTTTCTTCGCCAATGGCATAGCCCACTGACGGTGTTCAACTTTATTCTGATGGGTTGCGCATCCGGATTCACCCTGGCTACCGCGATATCGACCTTTGCCAGGGACGGGAGATTCGACTATTTTTCAGGGATGGCTGTTTTCCTTACTCTGAGCGCATTAATTTTTCGTTATGCCAGCCTTTCGCGTAACAAACGCCTGCGCGGTCCACCCACTTTGCAATCGGCGATCGGGGTGCATCATCCGAATATTCGCCAGCTCTCCCAGGGCGCCATGGGAGGCAGCTTCAATACCCGTGCATTCATTCATACCTACGGTGTCTCGGTCCTGCGCCTGGCAAGACGAGGCTTTCTGCTAATGGGATTTATTGTGCCGGTAATCCTCCTCCAGTTCAGCGCCGAAGCCTCGGTTCTGTTCTTTGCTATCGCGTTCGCTTCACAGTACCTCGGCCTGCTCGCCGAGCGCTGGTATTTCTTTATCGAGGCAGAGCACCCTCAAAATGTCTATTACCAGATGATTTCCTGAGACTCGCATTATCGTCTCTGGTCAGAAACGGGTCAGAACTGACAGCGCGATATTTCATTGAAGGAGTACTAGGAGTCTGTCGGATTTAGGGAATCGTAGCGAGGCGAGTGGGAAATCGAGCCCATCTTTTTGATCTTTTGAGACGCATGGTGGGAACTACGCAACGAAAAAGATCGAGAAAATGGGCCGGTTTCCCATCGCCGCAGTAGATTTTCCCTAAGTCCGACAGACTCCTAGAAACTAATCGATGAAAAATGTTCGAGCGCCGCTCGGCGAAATGCCTTGGATTGATTGGCATCGGGGATAGCATCACCAATGTAATCGATTGCTTTACCCACATCGCTATTACCTTCGAATGCTTCATCGACAATCATTTCGGCTATGACACCCATGTAGTCGGTGGCGATTTCTAGCATTTGTGCCTTGATCGGATCACCGATCGAAGATACTACTGCCGCGCTACGTCCTGAGAAAGCAGAGCTGCCGCCTGGATCGATGAGCTGTAAAAAACTCTCGGCTGGCATTAGTTCGGGTTCGTCGTCTTCGGGAGCCGAGGCATAGGTATATTTGACCAGGCTGCATTCGGCGAGTACCTGGATGGCTTCTCCTGCTTCCTTGGATCGACAATGCAGACGCGTCAATTTGCCCAGCGAAAATCTGAGCAATACCGAACGGTTACTGTCGGTGAGTATCGTCAGGAAACCGGTTTCCTTTTGACCGATAATTTCGCCGAGCTGTTCGAACAGTTTAGTCTTGGGTACAAATTGAGACTGGGACATTTAGAGTTTCAACCGCATCGATCCGAATTTTCAGGTTGACGCATGATGTTTGCAATTCGAAGTCAATGATACGCCTGATTGCTCCATAATCAATTACGCAGCAGCTTTCATTTCCTTAATTCGTTTCATGATGATCGAAACGCTCGTGCGCATGCGTTCGAAAGCCTGTGCCACGTCCTGAATTTCATCATCGGAATTAACCGATATGGTGCGTGATGTATCTCCTTTGCTAACCGAGTCAGCCAGTTCTCTGAGGTCGAGCAAGGGTTGTGTAATTGCCTTCGACAACATACCCGCGACGAAAAACGCCAGCATGAAGACTGCGATTGCAACGATGACGAGTATCACAATGACTTGCTGCTTAGAGGTTTGCAGATTCGATTGCACCGACGCCAGGCCCTCGATAGGGGCGAGTGCTATCGAGGTTGGTTGTTGCACGATAACCGACCAGTTGAATCCTGGGAAGCGGGTGACCACTGTGCGGTATAGTTCGGGTCCGGCTGACTTGGCATAACCGAGTACCTGACCGCTACCGAGTACATATCCCTTGTTACGAGTGGAGAAGACTTCCTGTATCGCTGGATCGGTGCTGTTGCGCAGGTTAATCGTCTCAACCATGATCCTGTTCTTGGCATGCCTGGAGCCGGTTTCCGCCAGCAACTGACCGCCACTGCTGATCACCGTGACCAGACCACCGGTAATATCCTTGGCACCACGGTCGGCTACTTCCTGTATCAGGCTGACACCGAGCACCGCTTTCATGACACCGAGGCTGCGACCCGCGGCAGGGTCGTCGATACGCACCGATATGTCGATCGACCATATATTTGCAGACTCATCAAACTCGACTTCACCTACTGAAATACCGTTTTCCCAGGCCGTTTTCCACCAGTTCTCATCACGCTGAACGAAGTCCGAGGTCGGATTGGTCATGGCCGTATTAAAACCGTTTTTATCGGTAAAAAAGACTTCACCAAAGTGCGATGAATTTCTGATCTGGTGTATCAGGTAGCGATTTGCAGCCGGTGATACATTGAGGCTCTTGCGTGTTTTGAAACGCGCTTCGATGTCATCAATTTCCTGCTCAACCAGGCCCACCTTTTGGTGTGCCTCTGCAGCTGACTTCGCGGCCTGAACGATAATCGGCGCGGAAGCCCACACGACTACGTCTGAAATTCGCTCCAGCATGAAGGAATCGAGTTCACTGACAATACGTGCGGAAGTGGTACTTAAATTCGCACCCACCACCGAGTCGAGCAGTTCAGCGCGGCTCTTGTCGAGTTGTTGGTTTACACTTGAGGTCACCTGATTCATGCTGAACCAGGCAAAAAAACCAACCAGCAGAACCGGTGTTATGCCGATGAAGAGGGTGCGGTTGGTGATCTTTCCACGCAGGCTTTTCGAATAGGCTCTTTTTTCCATAATTTTCACTCACTGCGGCCTGGGGTGCGTCGCCGTTGTTAATAAATACCGGTAGGGTTTTCGTGCACTAGCATTCTATCAATAATGATTCTGATGCTCGGGTTCGATACAAAACATTAAAAACAATAACTTAGAATGTTTACTTAAAGTGATGCCTGATTATAATGCCCTGAGCCGACACCAATCACATGCCACCGATTAGATATATATAGACCATAAGAATCATTGCGTAGACCTTTTAATCTGGTGTCATTTCGAATTAGTATCCATCCTGCACTCTGTCCCAGAATCAGCCTATTGCCGGCGTCAATATAGCGCTTGCAGACGACTTACGAGACGATATTTGGGCGGGGTAATTTTGGCTCGCAACTGATCCGATTTCAGGGTTAGCACCGAGAGGACTTTTGCCACGTCTACCGACGGTTACAAACAATGCAGAAAATAAACTCAATCGAAATGCTCGAGGCGATTTACCATGCTCCTGTTGGGGAACGTTCGATCTGGAAACAGATCGATCACGTCAATGAACTCTATCGGAAATTCATCGAAGCTTCGCCATTCCTGATCCTTGCGACCTGTGGAGAGATGGGGGTGGATTGTTCACCGCGAGGGGATCCGCCTGGATTTGTGCGTGTCGTATCACCCGACTACATCCAGATTCCCGACCGCAAAGGTAATAATCGGCTGGATTCGATGCGCAATGTCATCGTCAATCCGGATGTTGGAGTTATCTTTCTGATACCCAATGTCGGCGAGACTATACGCATTAGCGGCAAGGCAGAAATCCTGATCGATAGCGAGCTGTGCAACTCGTTTGCAATCAACAATAAACCTGCCAGCAGCGTATTGTCGATCAAGGTTGACAAGGTTTACTACCAGTGTCAAAAAGCGTTGGCACGCTCAAAGTTGTGGGATCCAAAGTCATATATCGAACGTGGCGACTTGCCCAGTGCCGGTCAGATGGCGCAGTATTTTAGTGCGCAACATGGTATCGAGTTCGATGGGCAGACTTACGACGAGGCCTACCCGGAACATATGAAACAAACCATTTACTAATACCTGAATCCGTAGGTTCAGGGGGGATGCAGGGTGTAAGATATTGGTTTCTCAGTGGAATTAAAAAATCTTAGCTTCACCCATAGGTTAAGCGGGAATTTTTTACACCGCTGTGGAATCAATAGCTTCCGTCATGTGCCGTCATGAACCTACGGATTCAGGTAATAGTGTTAGCAGACCCTAGTGTCTGTGCGCCGTTGGAACCCGTCCAGGAGA
>JAAESG010000342.1 GCA_024229615.1 Gammaproteobacteria bacterium
ATGAGACGAAACCTTGCGCAATTTGCCCTTCTGCTAACCCTGGGCTTGGCTCTTGGCGATTTGAGCACAGCCGGATACGCCGATAAAAATAAGTCGCAGGATCTGGCGGCGGCCGCGCAAAACTCGATTGCGTCGATGATTAGCCTGCCTTTCCAGAACAATACCTACTTCAATATCGACCCGGCCAACGAAACAGCCAATTCACTGCTTATCCAGCCTGTTTACCCAATATCGCTCACCGAGGGTTGGAACGTGATCATGCGCGCGATTGTACCGCTCATCTATGTGGAGGGATTCCACGCGTCTAACCCGCATGTACCGAACACGACAATCGAAGTCGATGACACGTTCGGACTGGGCGATATCAATCTCACCGCCTACTTTTCACCCAAAAAATTGATAAACCTGGGCGGCGGCAAGTTCACCTGGGGATTGGGCCCGTCGATCACCTTCGATAGCTCGACGGACCGTAAAATCGGCTGTCCCTCCCGAAAACTCATAACACTTGAAATTCAACACATTACGAGCGCTCGTAATGATGATGAAGACCACCCACTTCGGGAAGTTCAACTACCCGCCCTTTTTCTGGACCTTGAATCGGTCGCGGATCAGGTGCATCCATCTCCAATGAAAGATGTGTTCGCCACCGGTGATAATAGTCGAAATAATTTGATATAACCCGCTTCAGGTGCCTTTCGTAGAGCACGATCACGTTGTCGAGGCACACGCGGCGAATCGAACCAATGATCCTCTCCACATAGGGATTCTGCCAAGGACTGCGTGGTGCGGTGAGCACCTCTTCGATACCCAGACTGGTGTCGCGCCGCCGAAACCGTGCACCGTAGAGGC
>JAAESG010000343.1 GCA_024229615.1 Gammaproteobacteria bacterium
CATTCGAAGTGCTTTCTCCAATCTTCGGCTTTCCGGCTGTCGGCTAACTCGATGCGCAAGATCGCAGAGCTGATCGGATCCACGGTCACCAGGATCGGGATCGTTTTCGAAAAGATTTCGTCGCTGGCGAACACCAGATAGCGGATGATGGCGTCTTCGGTGGACAGGGTCATTGGCAGCGAGGCCCCAATACGCGACAGCACCTGGCTGATGGAACCGGTGGCGGACAGCTTCAATCCAAATCGTTTCATGATCGTCGAGATCGCGCTATTGCTGCTTCGTCCCTCTAATCGAAGGGATAACATCATTTGAATGGATAGCTCGTGAATCGAAGGGACATGGGTAAACCTTGCCGTTTCCCCAAAAAGCATCGGCGCGGCTTCCCGCAGCGTCGAAGCTAGCGAATACACAAACGTTCTGGATACATCATATTGCTGGGCCAGAGCGGTGATCGCTCCCCATTCGCCGAACAACTGGGCGAAAAGCACGGCATTGGCGATCGCCAAGCGTATTTCGCTTGTGAGATCTTCACGCCGGGTGAATTTTCGCTTAAATTGATCGGCGAGCGAACGGCAGGAATCGGCTAGCTGGGGGAGTATCATGACGATAATTCTCGCTGTAAGAACACATGTATTTAGTCGGTTTTTACATCGAGAGATATCGTTTGTCAAATTTCTTGTTTGTTGGAATACGCTGTAATCGGATCCGCATTTGTGGAGGCGTGCTCCTATTCCAATAACAAAACTAACAGTGACCAACTAATTCAAAAAGTGTAAACCGGGAAATGAAGGATGCCAAATGTTGTATGCCGAGCGTGCCCTGCGGGTCGGCGCCCGGGGCTATGTCACCAAACAACAACTCGACGAGACGCTGTTGTTCGCCATTCGTCGTCTGCTCCGTGGCGAGATGTACATGAGCGCCAAGCTCGAGGCTCGGCTGGCCACGAAGTTCC
>JAAESG010000344.1 GCA_024229615.1 Gammaproteobacteria bacterium
GCAGGCGGCGCAGCCGCCGAGGCATTCGTGAAAATATTCACCGTTTATCCGGTCCTGATTGGATTGGTATGACGATGGTTGCGAGCTTAAGTAAGTGCCATTCTATACTGTTCCCGCATTCTCAAATTGATTTATCGCCCGTCGGCAACTGAATGGTCGCGGTGGAGAAATAACTGCCGCAACAGCGTAAACTTTTCCTCTTTGAGCAAGAACGGTCGGATCACATTGAGTAGCTCCTGGCGTTCACTTGACTGGTACCAGCGATTCCAGGCCGCCTCATCGGTCCATCGCGTTATCACCACGTAACGATTGGGCCGGTGAATTTCAACCGATGATTCCCCGGACACATAGCCGGATGCATTTGCCATGACATCCAGCAGGTTTGCAATCGCAGATTCGTAGAACTCCTCGAGACCTTCAGCTATTTCCCGCTCGATGATAACTCTGATCATTGAACCTCACCTCGTTTAGTGCCGTTTTACGGCTGCTTACATGTGTTAAAACAGTTCAGCAGCATATACAATCGCGTCTAGAACACAATAATTTATCGGAGGAATTCTGATGGCCTGGCAAAGACAGATTCTGCGCGTCAACCTGAGCACGGGGAGTTGCGCAATCGAACCGCTTAACATGGAATGGGCTGAGGCCTATCTGGGTTCCCGCGGGCTCGGTAGCAAGTACCTGTACGAGGAAATGGATCCGGCGGCGGATGCATTATCAGCGGAAAACAAAGTAATCTTCGCGACTGGTCCACTGACCGGAACCATGGCCTCTACCGGTGGACGCTATACCGTGGTAACCAAAGGAGCGTTAACCGGCGCGATTGCCTGCTCCAATTCAGGTGGCAAGTTCGGTGGTGAATTGAAAATGGCAGGCTACGATATGCTGATCATCGAGGGTGAGTCGGAAAAGCCGGTTTACCTGCATATCGAAGACGACAAAGTAGAAATCTGTGACGCCAGCGAAATCTGGGGTAAAACCATCTGGGAAACCGAGGATTTTCTGGCCAACAAGTATCAGGATCCGTTGATGCGCTTCGCCGGCATCGGTCAGGCGGGCGAAACCCTGTGCCGTTATGCCTGCGTGGTCAATGACAAGCACCGCGCGGCCGGTCGTTCCGGTGTTGGCGCGGTCATGGGTGCCAAGAAAATCAAAACCATCGCGGTACGCGGCACCAAGGGTGTCAGCAACAGCAATCCGAAAGAGTTTTTTCGCATCGTCAGCGAAGTCAACGCGCGCATGACTGACCGTGATGAAATGTCGCGTGACGGCACCCTCGGGATGATCGATGTCACCAACGGATTTGGTAGCCTGCCGACCCGCAACAATCGCAGCGTGCGTTTCGAGGGAGCAAACAAGCTCAACCCCGAGGCGATGCACACGCCCAATGACAGCGGTCACACCAATATCGTCACCAACGGCGCCTGCTTCGGTTGCACCATCGGTTGCGGACGCATCTGTAAAATCGACCCGAATCATTTTTCAGTCAAGGACCGGCCCGAGTATCACGGTGCTTCCGGAGGCCTCGAGTACGAAACCGCTTACGCCCTGGGTTCAGCCTGTGGCATTGACGATATCGACGCAGCAACCTTTGCCGGATTTATCTGCAATGAGTACGGCATGGATCCAATTTCGCTGGGTGGTACCATTGCTGCGGCGATGGAATTGTTTGATATCGGTGCAATCGATGAGAAAGTAACCGGCGGCATCAAGCTCGAGTTTGGTTCGGCCGAAGCCTTGTGCCAGATCGCCGAGCTAACCGGCAAAGGTGAAGGCTTCGGCGCCGATATCGCAATGGGTTCGAAACGCCTGTGCGAAAAGTATGGGCATCCCGATCTGTCGATGACGGTCAAGGGACAGGAATTCGCGGCCTACGATGGACGCTCGATGCAGGGTATGGGTCTCGCTTATGCGACCAGTAACCGTGGCGCCTGTCATTTACGCGCAGATCCCTACGGGCATGATTTTGAAACCACCGAAATCGAAGGTAAAGCCGAGATCGTTCGCGATAGTCAGCACGCCGTCGCATACCTGGACTCTAGTGGATTATGCCTGTTTCCCGGTGGTTGTGGCTGGGGCCTGGATGACTACCGCAGCCTGGTCGATGCCGCCTGCGATAGTGACTGGAGCAGCGAAGAACGCATGAATGAAACCGGTGAACGAATCTGGGTACTGGAAAAATTGTTCAACCTGAAAGCCGGTCTGGGCAAGAAGGATGATACCCTGCCGAAGCGCATACTCGAGGAACCAGCTGACGTCGGCACCGGCAAGGGACTGGTATGTCGCCTCGGCGAAATGCTGCCCGAGTATTACCAGTTATGTGGCTGGGATGCTGAAGGCGTTCCAACCGAAGAGACCCTGCAACGGCTCAAGCTGAGCTAGGATTTACGCCTGACATTTTTCACAGATGGACATTTCGGTAACCCTGTTCGGCGGGCTGCGACATTTCCTGCCCGCCGGTAGTTCTTTCAATAAGTGCACAATTGGCATCGATAACGAAGCCAGCCTGGAAGATTTGTTGCAAAAAATTCCGATACCGGAAACGAAGCCTTACATCGTCATACTGAACGATGAAAAAGTGTCGCTTGAAAACTACGCCGATATCAAGGTTCAGCAAAATGATGAAGTTGTGTTGTTGCCCCCGATCAAGGGCGGATGACGCGGTTCAGGCGGCACATTCCTCGGTGTTTTTAACCTTGCCCTCTGCATTGAGGCTTTCCAGTTTTACGTTAAAACCCCACAACCGCTTTAAGTGCTTCAACACTTCCCCACGAGTGTCGGCTAGCGGGACATTGTTGTGCGGCACGTGACGCAGTGTCAGAGTACGATCCCCCCGGATATCGACATTATAAACCTGGATATTAGGTTCGTTCATGCTCAGATTGTATTGATTTGACAATACCTGGCGGATTGTCTGATAACCGGCATCGTTGTGTATTGAAGTCACTTCGAGTTCGTTTTGCTGATCGTCGTCGAGGATAGAAAATAACTTGAACTCACGAATCAGACGCGGTGACAGAAACTGTGAGACAAAGCTTTCATCCTTGAAATTACGCATCGCAAAATCGAGGGTTTGCTGCCAGTTCGAACCGGCAATATCGGGGAACCATTTGCGATCTTCGTCGTCCGGATCGACACAGATACGCTTGATATCCGTCATCATTGCATAGCCAAGAGCATAGGGATTGATGCCATTAAAATACTCGCTGTCGAACTCGGGTTGCGATACCACGTTGGTGTGACTTTGCAGAAACTCGAGCATGAATCCATCGGTAACCTTGCCGCGATCATACAGCTCATTCAACAAATGGTAATGCCAGAAGCAGGCCCATCCCTCGTTCATGACCTGGGTTTGACGCTGCGGATAAAAATACTGCCCTATTTTACGCACGATACGCACCACTTCACGTTGCCAGGGTTCTAGCAATGGCGCGTTTTTCTCGATGAAATAGAGAATATTTTCCTCAGGCTCCTGTGGGAAATTGGCCGGCGTGTCTTCCTCGGTTTCGGCGACTTTCTGCGGCACTGTTTTTAACCACAGATCGTTGACCTGCGACTGCAGGTACGCCTCTCGTTCCTTCAGGCGTCTCTGCTCTTCACGCATCGATATCGGGCTTGGCCGCTTGTAACGATCGACGCCATGATTTTGCAGCGCATGGCAAGAATCGAGCAAATTTTCGACTTCTTCGATTCCGTAACGCTCCTCGCATTCGGCAACATAACGCTTGGCGAAAACCAGGTAATCGATGATCGCCTCAGCATCGGTCCAGGCCTGGAACAGGTAGTTTCCCTTGAAAAAGGAATTGTGACCGTAGCTTGCGTGCGCAATGACCAGCGCCTGCATCATCATCGTGTTTTCTTCCATCAGATAGGCGATACAGGGATTCGAATTAATCACGATCTCATAAGCGAGACCCATACGACCCCGCCGGTACTGCTGCTCATTACGGATAAAATGCTTGCCGAAAGACCAGTGGCTATAGCCAATTGGCATACCAACGCTGGCGTAGGCGTCGAGCATCTGTTCTGCAGTGATGAGTTCAATCTGATTGGGATAGGTATCCAGGCCGAATTCCTCGGCAATCGCCGCAATTTCGGCGTGATACTCTTCGATCAGCTCGAATGTCCAGTCTGCTCCGCTAGAGATGGGTTCACTCATTGCGCGTGTTTCCTGAAAAACTCGCGGAACACGGGATATATATCTTCGAATTCACGAATGTGCTGCATGGCAAAGTTTTCATGACTGTCCAGCAGGTGCGTATAGTGCTCCCACAAACCCTGATGATCACGTTTGGTAATTTCAACATAGGCATAATAGCGTAGCTGTGGCAACAGCTGCTTAGCCAGAAGCTGTTCACAAACCGGCGAGTCGTCATTCCAGTTATCCCCATCGGAAGCCTGTGCCGCGTAGATATTCCAGTCTGTCGCGGGATACCGTTGCGCGATGATATCCCGGGTCAACTCGAGTGCGCTCGAAACAATGGTGCCACCGGTTTCACGAGAATAGAAAAATTCCTCTTCATCCACTTCCTTGGCCTGAGTGTGATGGCGAATGTAAACCACATCAACATCGCGATAACTTCGTGTCAGGAAGAGGTAAAGCAGAATGTAAAAGCGCTTGGCGATATCCTTGGTTTCCCGATCCATCGATCCCGAAACATCCATCAGGCAAAACATGACTGCCTGTGAGGTCGGTTCCGGACGCTGCACAAAGTTGTTGAAACGTAAATCGAAGGTGTCTATGAATGGAATTTTTCGGATGCGTGCACGCAGGGCCTCGACTTCTTGCTGTAACTCTAGACAACGTTTTCCGTCACCGCCAATCTCTTGCCGTAGCGCTTCCAGTTCGGCCTCAAGCTCTCGCAATCGCCGTCTTGGTTCGGCGCCCATGCCGATGCGACGCGACATTGCCGAACGTAGCGAGCGTACGATGTTTATATTTGTCGGCACTCCATCGCTGGTAAACCCGGCACGCACGGTCTTGCTTTTTGTCATTTTGCGCAGCTGGTTTTTTTGCAGGTTGGGAAGCTCGAGATCGTCAAACAGCATGTCTAGATACTCGTCTTTCGAAATCTCGAAAACAAACTCATCTTCACCTTCACCGCTATCGCTCGCGCGGCGCCCTCCTCCCCCGCCCTGGTCGTCCGGGCGTTTGATTCGGTCGCCCTGAGTGAATTCCTTGTTGCCGGGATAAATCCCCTCTCGCACACCGCCCTTATCATTGCGAAACGTGGGTTCGGTAATATCACGGCTCGGAATCGACACGCTTTCGCCGCTGTCGACATTGGTAATCGATCGTTCTGAAATTTGTTCCGAAATAGCCTTCTTTATCTGCTTTTTATAGCGTCTGATAAAACGCTGGCGATTGATCGTGCTCTTGTTCTTCGCATTCGGTCGTCTGTCAATCAATTGAGCCATATCACACCCAGGCTAGACACCGATTAAGAGGACTTTCTAACACGCAGATACCAGTCGCACAACAAGCGCACCTGTTTCTCTGTGTAACCTTTCTCAACCATACGGGAAACAAAATTGGCATGTTTCTTTTCGTCTTCTTCGGAGGCCTTGGCACTGAATGAAATAACCGGCAGCAACTCCTCGGTGTTGGAAAACATTTTCTTCTCGATCACGGTACGTAGTTTTTCGTAGCTCACCCACTCAGGGTTATTGCCTTCATTTTGCGCACGCGCCCTTAACACAAAATTAACCACTTCGTTGCGGAAATCCTTCGGATTGGAAATGCCGGCAGGCTTTTCAATTTTTTCCAGTTCTTCGTTGAGCGATGCCCGGCCGAAGTTTTCGCCGGTTTCAGGGTCTCGATACTCCTGATCCTGGATCCAGAAATCAGCATAGGTCACGTAGCGGTCGAAAATATTCTGTCCGTACTCCGAGTAAGACTCGAGATAAGAAGTCTGAATTTCCTTGCCGATAAACTCGACGTAATTGGGTACCAGAAAAGCCTTGATATGCTCAAGATAACGATCATGCAGGTCTTGTGGAAATTGTTCACGCGCGATTTGCTGCTCCAGTACGTAGAGCAGGTGCACCGGGTTGGCTGCCACTTCGGTCTGATCAAAATTGAAAACCCGTGACAGTATCTTGAAGGCAAACCGGGTCGACAGGCCCTTCATTCCCTCGTCGACACCAGCGTAGTCGCGATATTCCTGGTATGACTTCGCCTTGGGATCGGTATCCTTGAGACTCTCACCGTCGTAGACCTTCATTTTGGAGTAAACACTCGAGTTTTCAGGCGTTACCAGGCGTGATAAAACGCTGAACTGCGCCAGCATTTCGAGCGTGCTCGGAGCGCAGGAAGCATGTGACAGAGAGCTGCTATGGAGCAGCTTGTCATATATATGAATTTCTTCGGAAACACGCAGGCAGTAGGGCACCTTGACGATGTACACCCGGTCGAGAAAGGCTTCATTGTTTTTGTTATTACGAAAAGACTGCCACTCCGATTCATTCGAATGCGCCAGAATAGTGCCTTCAAACGGCAACGCGGAAAGCCCTTCAGTGCCGTTGTAATTCCCTTCCTGAGTAGCGGTCAACAACGGGTGTAAAACCTTGATCGGGGCCTTGAACATCTCCACGAATTCCATCAAACCCTGGTTAGCACGACATAAGGATCCCGAGTAACTATAGGCATCGGCATCGTTTTGCGCGTAATGCTCGAGCATGCGGATATCGACCTTGCCGACCAGCGCCGATATATCCTGGTTGTTTTCATCGCCAGGTTCGGTTTTCGCGATTGCGATCTGGTTCAGTATCGAAGGCTGAACCTTGACGACTTTGAATTGAGTGATATCTCCACCGAATTCATTCAGGCGTTTCACCGCCCACGGCGACATGATTTTGTTCAGATAACGTTTCTCGATACCGAAATCCTGCTCCAGAATTTCCGCATCTTCGTTGACATCGAACAATCCCAGCGGCGATTCGAAAACCGGGGAATCCTTGATCGCGTAGATCGGCATGTTTTCCATCAATACCTTGAGGCGATCGGCGAGTGAAGACTTACCACCACCAACCGGGCCCAGCAGGTAAAGAATCTGCTTCTTTTCCTCCAGCCCCTGTGCCGCATGCTTGAAGTAAGCGACGATTTGTTCGATCGCTTCTTCCATGCCATAGAACTCGGAAAACGCTGGATAGCGCGCAATCAACTTATTGGAAAAAATACGACTGAGGCAGGAATCCTGTGAAGTATCAATCAGTTCGGGTTCGCCTATGGCCGCGAGCATGCGCTCGGCTGCCGTTGCATAGGCCATTGAATCCTGCTTGCAGAGGTTGAGATAATCCTGCAGTGAGTACTCTTCCTGCAGATGTTGCTCGAATCTTTGCTGATAACTTTCGAAAATGCTCATTTGGGCTACCTACTCCTTACTCGGATCAGGGTTGGCACCTGTCGCATCGTTTCATGTAAACCAGGCGCCGCCTGAAGAATTTTACTTGCTAACTGTGTGACTATTATTAAGCATAGTAAATTTTAGACGAAGACCCTGAGTTTTCGTTCGCAAAATTGCAAATTCACAAACAAAAAAATTTTACTACCCACTAAACACCCTGAATGCGAGATCGCCAGGACCATCCAATACGACAATTTATTCGCGCGCAAGAAGCTGACCATATCGCCACAAGTGGCCAAACAGTTACCGTGTCCCGATGCCGATTACGCGCTCAGCCAAGCCTGGGCCTCGATCATTATCCATTTGAATATCAGTTACTTAAAGTGCTATAGCGTTCAGCCGGAAATTTCCGAATCTTTTCCCTTTTGCATCGACAGCGCGAGCTGATAAAGCTCATTTTTCCTTTTACCCGTCAAACGAGTGGCAATTCTTACCGCAATTTTGACGGATACTTCCTCTAGCAAAATCTCCAACAGGTCGGCATCTTCGGTATCGACCTGCCGCGCAGACGGATCCACTGAATTATCAATCAGCACCACGAACTCACCCCTGGTCAAGCGGCTATCCTGATCCATCAGGATCAGCAGCTGGGCCGCATTTCCACGTAAAAACTGTTCGTGCAATTTGGTCAACTCCTTGGCAATCACACACTGCTGCTGTGGAAACAGATCTGATAAGTACTGCAGCAGACGTTTGATACGATGACTGGACTCAAACAGCACCAGGGTCCCGTGAACTGCACGCAAGGCTTCAAGCTGGCTACCCAGTTCCTTGTTACGCGAAGATAGGAACCCGTAAAAATGAAAGTTTTCAGTCGGTAAACCCGCCGCACATAGCGCCGTAATCGCGCTATTCGCTCCGGGTATCGGTGAAACCCGGATACCGGCCTGTTGAGCACCCAGCGCCAGTCTGTAGCCCGGGTCTGATATCAGCGGCGTCCCCGCGTCCGAGATCAGCGCGACATCGCTACCGGCCGTGAGCCTTTCAATAATCTGTTCACTACGCGATTTCTCATTGTGCTCATGACAGGAAATCATGCGCGTCTCGATGCCGAGATGATTCAATAGATACTTGCTGTGGCGGGTATCCTCTGCGGCAATCAAATCAACCGATTTAAGCGTCGCGATTGCGCGCAAACTAATATCGTCCAGGTTTCCAATCGGTGTTGCGACAATATAGAGTACGCCGGTCATGGAAAAGAGTGTACACTATTAATCCGTTGCAAATATCGTCTGGCCTCCACTTCCATATTCACAATCATCGATGAAATCGGCTCGCTTAATTCCGCTCTTTCTAGCACTGGCCATGGTACTTGTCGCCTGCCAGTCTGGCCCATCACGACAACCGTCTACGGATAGTAGCGACTCTGGATTCTTGGTGCCAGGACCGGGTGATACGATCGAGATTCTGACTCCAACCGAAGAGGATATAATTCGTGCTTTCGATTACGAAATCGACCAGCAGTGGCTAGAGGCCGCGGTATTATATGATCGCCTTGCCCAGTCCAGCGTCCAGCCCGAACGTTCGGCCTTTCTGATCAAAGTCGCCATGATGTACTACTACGGGGGACTGTATGACGAAATTGACCCTTTTTTCGAAGAACTGAATGAACAGGACATACTGCAACAGGATCTGAATTACAAACAAACCGTACAGGCGGGCGGTTATCTGGGCGACGGCAAGATTTACCAGAGCCTGCTGGCGTTGCCCGAGATCGACCAGATTATCGATTATCGCTTCAAGGCCCTGGCACTCAATATTCGTTCGCGTGGCGTGCTTGCTATCGGCAAACCCATGGACAGTGCCAAACTACGCATGCAGATCAGCCAGTTTTTGAAGACCCCGCAGGAAATCGAAGAGAATCACGACTTCATCTGGGATGCCCTTAATCGGATTACTGAACCAGCGATCATTCGTGCCCTTTCCGAACAGCAAACAGTCGAGGTAAGAGGATGGCTGGAATTAAATCTGATCGCACGCCGTTCGAATATGTTACCGGCCAAGATGGAACCCTGGATAGACCAGTGGTATCAACTCTATGGCGAGCATGCCGCGGCGCCCAACTATGCGATCAACCTGCTCGAAGAAAGTAAGCGGGTCTATATCAAACCCAGACGCATTGCACTCATGCTGCCATTTTCAGGCCGCCTCGAAAAGGTAGCGGAGGCGATCCAGAATGGTTTCCTCTATGCCTATTATCAGGATCCAGACCAGGTCGCCGATCTGGAGATTATTAATGCCAGTTCAAACCCGGCGGAATTCAATCTGCAGTACGAACAGGCGATTCAAAATGGAGCAGATTTTGTCGTAGGGCCGATCGACAAGAATTTGATCGACCTGCTGCAAAAAAAGGAAGAACTAGGGGTCCCTACCTTGACCCTGAACTATGGTAACAACGAGGGTGAAGTGGGTTTGAATCTGTATCAGTTCGGACTCAGTCCCGAGGATGAAGCAGAGCAGATTGCCGACTATGCGCTCGCCCAGGACAGGCACCATGCGATCGTGCTGGTTCCCGATACCGATTGGGGTTATCGCCTGCAACGCGCTTTCAGCAAAAGATTCGAGTCACTCGGTGGGCACGTGGTCGGCAGCACGGTTTACCCGGCAAAAAAGAACGACTATTCAGCGGCGATTAAAAACCTGCTTAATCTGACAACCAGCAACCATCGCAAAAGCATCCTGCAGCAGGTGATTAAGGAGCAGGTTAAATTCGATGCACGAAGGCGCCAGGATGTCGACATGATATTCATCGCTGCCAATTCACGCCAGGCCCGACTGATCAAACCGCAACTCAAGTTCCACCATGCACAGGATTTGCCGGTCTACGCGACTTCACATATCTCTTCGAGTAGCGCTAATCCGGATGACGATCGTGATTTGAATGAAATCATGTATGTCGACATTCCGTGGATGCTCAATAACCACAATAATCCCGATCACAAGCAAGTCAGTCGGCTCTGGCCCGATTCAAGCAGGCGTTTCAGTCGGCTATTTGCACTCGGCATCGATGCTTATCGCATGATTCCCTCTCTGCGCCGGCTGATGATTAATCCGGGTGAATCCCTGGCACACAATACCGGCATCCTGTCGGTCGATAAGTTTGGCCGGGTAAAGCGCTCATTACTGATGGCGACCTACGAGAAGGGTAGAACCCGGCTACTAGAGACTCCGGATATCCCCAACCCCGAGGGTGGGCTACCACCATAAAATAGTGAGCATCAACCTTCGCAAAGGATTGCGTTTCGAAGATCAGGCCAGGGCATACCTGCTACGGTTTGGTTTGACATTGTTGCAATGCAACTTTCGCTGTCGCTTTGGTGAGATCGATCTGGTCATGCGCGATGGTGACACGGTTTGCTTCATCGAGGTCAAGTTTCGCAAATCGTTGGCCTATGGTGGAGCCGCAGCCTCGATTCCGATCAGCAAGCAGCGTAAAATCGTCAAAACCGCCCTCTTCTACCTTTCATCGCAGCGTCAATACGCCCATCACGCATTACGCTTCGACGTCTTGCTAATCCAGCATCAGCCCGACCACAGCAATCATTTCAACTGGATCAAAAACGCCTTCTACGGCGAATAAAAAACCTGGGTAAATACCATCCATCCAATCGCCCGCACTCCCTTTCCAGCGCTACCCCGGGGTAGCTCCAAACCTAATAGGTAGTCGGGTAAATCCGCTGTGACGTAAAGGCTGGGTGCCGAAGTATGGAAAGGTAGTACGGGGCATTGGATTGGGCGAATCTGTCCTGGGCGTTGTGGGCGGGTTACGAGATCCCGGCGGTCCGTCGCATCGGTAGCTACGGTGCAGCTTCCGGAAGGATGCCTGGCGGCGTTATTTGATGACTGTGAGGGTTGGCCCTTTGGCGGGCTTGTTGTTTTCGTCAGGTTGATCGTCGTCAGCATCGGACTCTTCGCCGGGGAACATCATGCCCTCGCCGTTTTCACGCGCGTAAATGGCCATTAGCGAGGTAATCGGGCAATAGATATTTTCGGCGACACCGCTAAAGCGCGCCGAAAAGGAAACGTGCTGGTTGGTCATTTCCAGATGCTGGATCGCCGATGGTGCGAGATTCAATACCACCTTGCCGTCGCTCGCGATTCCACTCGGAATGATGACCTGATCGCTACTGATATCGACCAGAATATAAGGCGTGTTATCGTTATCCAGTATCCACTCGTAGAGAGCACGAACCAGATAGGGTTTACTCGAGGTCATCTGGAGACAGCGCCTCAGGCTACCATGTCCCTCTCTTGCTCGGAGAGGCTGGCCTGAAACGAGGGACGAGAGAACACCCGCTTCATGTAGGTAGTAATCGGCTTGGCTGAACTCGGTAAATCGATACCATAGTAAGGCAATCGCCACAGTATCGGCGCGATACTACAGTCCAACAGGCTAAATTCGGCAGACAGGAAATATGGCATCGCGTCAAACACGTCCGCCGAATTAATCAGGCTCTCGGTTAACGCCTTCTTCGCCTGCGCCTTCCTTTTCTCGGTACCACGCTCGATGTCGTTGAGCAAGCTGAACCAGTCACTCTCAATACGAAACAGGGCCAGACGGCTTTTGGCACGTGAAACCGGGTCAACTGGCATCAACGGTGGATGCGGAAAACGCTCATCCAGATATTCGATCAATACTCTGGCGTTGTACAACACCAGATCACGATCAACCATCGTCGGGACAGTTGCGTAGGGATTTAAATCGAGCAAATCTTCCGGTAGATTATTGGTATCCACATCATAGATTTCGACCGTAATGTCTTTTTCCGCAAGCACTATGCGCGCACGGTGACACTCAGGGTCAATCGGAGAAGAAAAGCAACTCATCACCGACCGGCGATTCGCTACTACTGACATAATATAAAATCCTTAGTTAGTGTACGTCTTTCCAGTATTCTCTCTTAAGTGCATAAGCCAGAATCAGGAAAACGAACAGAAAAATAATGACACCGGTACCTACGTTTTTGCGTGTCTGCTTGTAAGGTTCTGCGAGATAGTCGAGAAACGCCACCAAATCATGAACGGTCTTATCATAATCTGATTTGTTCATCGTACCCGCTTTGACAATCTCGAATCCGACGATGATCTCTTGCTCATTGCCTTGACCATCGTCCTGGATTCTGTATTTCGGAATCTGTAATCCCTGCAAATCGGCAAGCACATGTGGCATACCAACATTGCTGAAGACACCATTGTTGATACCAAGACCAATACGACTTTCATCGACGTAGAATCCACGCAGGTAATTGTATAACCAGTTGACGCCACGCGAGCGGGCCACCAGCGAAAGATCGGGGGGCACGGTGCCAAACGCCATTTCCGCGTACTCGGGCGTCATCGTGGTTTTCATCAATTCTCCGATCTTGGTTTTGTGACCGTTGACATCGGTTGTGAAAATCAGGTTTTCTCTCACCAGCTCATCCGAGATGCCCAAATCTTCACCTACGCGGTTGAATCTTGAGTAAGCTGCTGAATGGCAACTCAGGCAATAATTGACAAAGGTACGTGCACCGTTTTGCATCGCCGCCTTGTCATTCCAGTCGATCTCGATCTCATCGTTTGGAAACGTGTATCCGCCACCAGCGCCCCAGACCAGGCTCGGCAACAGCAAGCCAGTGACGATAATTAAAATCTTTCTCATTATCGCACCCTCTCTGGAACCGGCTTGGTTGTTTCGTTTTTACTGATCATCCACAAAATTACGAAGAAACCGAAATAACCCACGCTGAAAATTTGCGCAAACAGGGTGCGGGTCTCGGTCACCGGCAACGCGCCCAGGTAACCCAGGCCAAGGAAACTGACCACCAGCATGACCAGCAACCACTTGAAGGTGGTAGAGCGGTAACGTACCGATTTGACTTTGCCGCGATCAATCCAGGGCAATAAAAACAGCAATACGATAGAGCCAAACATCGCGATAACCCCCAGCAACTTGTCCGGGATCGCGCGCAGAATCGCGTAGAACGGCGTGAAGTACCAAACCGGTGCGATATGTTCAGGCGTCTTGAACTGGTTGGCTGGTACAAAATTAGCATGCTCGAGAAAATAACCCCCCATCTCCGGCATGAAAAACACGACGACACTAAACAGAATCAGGAACACGACCACGCCGACGAGATCTTTCACCGAGTAGTATGGATGGAACGGGATGCCATCCAGTGGAATTCCGTTTTCGTCCTTGTTCTTCTTTATTTCGACACCATCGGGGTTGTTCGAACCGACCTCGTGCAAAGCGAGAATGTGCATGACTACCAACATCAACAGTACGATCGGCACTGCGACCACGTGCAGAGCAAAAAAACGATTCAATGTCGCGTCCGAGACGACGAAGTCACCACGAATCCACAGCGTCAGTTCATCGCCGACCCAGGGTATGGCACCAAACAGCGAAATAATAACCTGAGCACCCCAATAAGACATTTGTCCCCAGGGCAACAGGTAGCCCATGAAGGCTTCTGCCATCAGCGCGAGGAAAATGAACATTCCGAATAACCAGATTAGCTCTCGGGGTTTATGGTAGGAGCCATAGATCAAGGCGCGAAACATATGCAGATAGACTACAATGAAAAACGCCGATGACCCCGTCGAATGCAGGTATCGAATCAACCAGCCCCAGTCGACATCGCGCATGATGTATTCGACCGAGCTGAATGCCAATTCTCCGTCAGGCTTGTAGTGCATGGTCAGGAAAATTCCGGTTACGATCTGCATAACCAGCACTAACAGCGCCAGTGAACCGAAAAAATACCAGAAGTTGAAATTCTTCGGGGCATAGTACTTGGACAGATGCTCTTCGAACATCTTGGTCAATGGAAAACGCGCATCGATCCAGCCCAGCAAGCCGTTACTATTTTTATTTTCGCTCATTATGCTACCCCATCTTCGCCGATCAGGATGACGTCGTCGCTAATAAAATAATGTGGCGGTATGGTCAGGTTGGTAGGTGCCGGAACACCGGCGTAAACGCGACCGGAGAAATCGAATTTGGAACCATGGCAAGGACAGAAGAAGCCACCCTGGAAGTCGGGCGTAATTTCCGGACGATAAGTCGGAGAGCACCCCAGGTGAGTACAAATACCAACCATGATCAAATACTCAGGCTTGATCGAGCGATATACGTTTTTGGTGTATTCTGGTTGAATACTATCATCAGACTCAACATCTCGCAGTTTCTCGGTCAAACCTGAATCTTCAAGTGTCGCCAGCGCTTTTTCGTCACGACGAACAACCCATACCGGTTTACCGCGCCACTTAACTATGATCTGTTGGCCGGGTTCAAGCTTGCCGATATTAGCTTCTACGGGCGCACCTGCCGATCTGGCTCGCGCACTGGGGCTCCAGCTGGCCAGAAAAGGCACCGCCGCGGCAACCGTGCCGACAGCTCCGACGACCACCGTTGCCGCAGTCAGAAAGCGCCTGCGGCTGTTATCTGCTTCATCTGAAGACATTCGAATTCTTCCCCGATTGAATATTGGAGTTCCGGGAAAAGAGAGGCTTGACCCAGACATAAAAAACGGCCGCTAGCATATCTTACTTTAACTTTTTCGTCGAGAGTGTTTCACATTTAAATCAACCATTTAACAGGCTATAGGCCAAGGAGATCTCTGCAGAATACAGATATTATTGCGGCACAGGGATGTGCCACCATTTTCCGATCACGCAAGCGATTGATAAATGGGGAGAAACACAAAATCGGATTTTACGTTTTTCGTGCTCTGCCAGGGCATGTTAACTTAGACAAAGCTTCCGTATTTTATTAAACGACATTCAAACAGGATTCGGAATATCGATGAATTGCTGGTTTATCCCGAACCGCCTGGCAATGACTTTTGCCAGCGCCTGTACGCCATAACGTTCGGTCGCGTGATGTCCCGCGGCGATGTAGTGCACACCCAGTTCACGCGCCAGATGAAAGCTGGGTTCGGATATTTCACCACTGACAAATGCATCAACACTGCGCTCTGCGGCAGCCTCGATAAAACCCTGGGCCGCACCGCTACACCAGGCAATTCGTTCAATAGAATGTTCACCGGCGGCTATCGCCATGGTTCTGGTATCGAGCTCGTTTTCAATATGCTGCGATAATTCCACCAGGCTCTGCGGCGACGGCAGCTTGCCTTCGAGTATCAATCCCTGCTCGCCAAAGCGGTGAGTAATGTTCCAGTTCAGGATGTCCGCCAGTTGCACATTGTTACCGACCTCGGGGTGGGCATCCAGTGGCAAATGAAAGGCCAGCAGATTGATGTTGTTTTTGATCAGGCTAGCAATACGACGACCCTTATATCCGGTAACAGGTTGCGCTTCGCCTTTCCAGAAATACCCATGATGGACGATTAGGGTATCCGCTTTCTGCTCGATCGCAGCATCGATCAACGCCTGGCTGGCGGTCACTCCGCAGACGATATTTTCGACTTCAGGATTCGCCTCGACCTGGAGACCATTCGGACAATAGTCAGTAAACTCACCAACTTTAAGGTAATCGTCGCAGAAATCGCAGAGTTGTTTTAATTGCATCTTAATCTAATCCTGTCGCCTGAACGCTATGATACTATCGCGCGATGAAACTAATCAAAGTTGCCAGCTTTTTATTTCAATTTGGCCTGATCGGTCTCGCGCTCGCAGCCATCTATCTGGTGACGACGAGCGAGCGCAATAAAGACGAAATCCTGTCCTTCCTGTTCTCGCCTGACGAATATCGCCAGGCTGCAGCTGGTGACAACGCGGTGTTTTCCTATGCCGACGCGGTCGCATCCTCGGCTGCTTCGGTGGTCACGATCTATACCTCCAAGACGGTAACCGAAAAGCCTCATCCGCTGCTCAAGGATCCGATATTCGGCAAGATATTCGGCGACCAGCTCAAACGCCGTCAACGCAGCCACAATGAAACCAATCTGGGCTCCGGAGTCATCATCGGATCCGAGGGCTATATCCTGACCAATCAGCACGTCATCGACAGTGCCGATGAAATCCTGATCTCGCTGGCTGACGGGCGCGGCAGCACGGCGGTACTGGTTGGCGAAGACAAGGATACGGATATCGCAATATTACGGATTCCGATCACCGGGCTCGTCGGTATCCGGATTGCAGATATGCAGGCAGTACGCGTCGGCGACGTGGTGCTCGCAATCGGCAATCCGCTCAATGTCGGGCAAACGGTAACCATGGGTATCGTCAGCGCGACCGGGCGCGACCGCATCGGGTTGAATACTTTCGAAAACTTTATCCAGACCGATGCCGCCATCAATCCTGGCAATTCCGGAGGCGCATTAATCAATGCGAACGGCGAACTGATCGGCATCAATACCGCCATTTTCAGCCAGGCGGTTGGTGCACAGGGTATCGGCTTCGCGATTCCGATTTCGCTGGCGCTCGACATCATGCGCCAAATTATCGATTTCGGTAAAGTGACGCGCGGCTGGTTGGGTGTCGAGGGAACTGAAATTACCGCGCGCACTGCGATGGCAACCGGCAACCCGAGCATTAAGGGCGCACAGATCGTCGGTGTGTTCATCAATAGTCCGGCAGACATGGCCGGCATACGCGCCGGCGATATCGTCGTTGCCGTGAACGGCGATCCAGTGCTGGGAATTCGCGATCTGCTCGACCAGATCACCCTGCACAAGCCCGGCGAGCAGATACAGGTCACGATTTATCGCGGGCCCGAACTTTTGACGCTGGACATGAAAGTTACTCAGCGCCCGCAATAATTGAATGAGTAGTCGGTCCCCAATGGCACTTACATTAGACCGAAAGCA
>JAAESG010000345.1 GCA_024229615.1 Gammaproteobacteria bacterium
ATCGGTGCGTCAGGCGTTAAGGCTGTGCTCACCAGTAAAGATATGCCCGATCTTACCGACGGTGACCGTGATTTGTATGACACGCTTGAGAACTGCATGGCGCGGGAACGAGCACTCTATGATGGCCACGCCGTCGCCGCTGTAGCTGCCATCGATGCCCCAACAGCCAGAAAGGCACTCAAACTGATTCGTGTGACTTACTCGATCCTACCGCACGTGACTGATGTCGATGAAGCAATAAAGCCTGACGCGCCGATAGTCCAACCCCGGGTGTATACCAGTGGGGTGTCGCCAAAACCAAAATCGCCATCGAACGTAGCGAGGGTAAGTGAGTTCGGTCACGGCGATGTTGAAGCGGGATTCAAAGCAGCCGATATTATCGTAGAGAAGAGCTACAAAACTGAGCAGACGCACCAGGGCTACATCGAGCCGCATGCCTGTCTTGCCAGTGTCGGGCCCGATGGCCATGGCGAGCTTTGGGTAACGACCCAGGGGCACTTCGTTTTTCGCAACACCTGCGCTGCCCTGCTCGGTATGGATGTTGCAAAACTCACGGTGACCCCTTCAGAGGTCGGTGGTGGATTTGGAGGCAAAACCCATGTGTGGATGGAACCGATTGCGCTAGCGCTGTCCCGCAAAGCCAATCGCCCGGTGAAGCTCGAGATGACCCGAAACGAAGTGTTCCGAAGTACTGGCCCGACCTCATCGACTTCCATTGATGTCAAAATCGGTGTCAAAAAGAACGGCCGAATCACTGCTGCGAGCGCGTATTTGCGCTACCATGACGGGGCGTTCCCAGGAATCTGGGCCATGCTGGGTGCGATGACGTCCTACGCCTGCTATGACCTGAAAAACGTAAAAACAGTTGGCTACGATATTCTGGTTAACCGACCAAAAGTTGGTGCCTATC
Source organism: Gammaproteobacteria bacterium (assembly GCA_024229615.1). Lineage (GTDB taxonomy): Bacteria > Pseudomonadota > Gammaproteobacteria. The sequence continues at coordinate 911 of JAAESG010000345.1, forward strand.
GGGCGCCTTCTGCGCCGATGGCCGCGTTTGCCGTGGAAAGCACCATCAACGAAGTAGCAACTAAAATCGGCATGGATCCGATTGACTTCCGCATTAAGAATGCTGCCAAGGAAGGCACCAAATCATCCTATGGTCCAACTTATGGTCCTATCGGTATTGGTCCAACGCTGGCTGCTGTGAAAAAACACCCGCATATGCGGGCACAGCTTAAAAAGAACCAAGGTCGAGGCATGGCCTGCGGCTTCTGGTTTAATTTTGGAGGTGAGACGTGTACTGATCTCAACATTTGCGTCGATGGCACGGTCACACTGACCGTCGGCACGGTAGATTTGAGTGGCTCCCGAACATCACTGTCGCTGATCGCAGCCGAAGAACTTGGCATTCCGTATGAACGCGTGAAGTGCAACATCAGTGATACCGCCTCACTGGGGCACAACGACATGACCGATGGCAGTCGGGGAACCTTTTCCTCGGGCATGTCAATCATTTTCGCGGCCCGTAACGCGATCGACGACCTGTGCCAGCGTGCAGCAGATACGTGGGGAATCCCTGTTAAAGATGTTGTCTGGAAAGACGGCAGAGCGCTCGCTAAAGGTAAAAAGCACAGAAAACTCAAATCGCTGAGTCTGGACGACCTGGCGGCGGCATCATCGAACACGGGCGGACCCATCGCCGGCCACAGCCAAATCGTTGCCGATGGCGCAGGGGTGTCGTTCGCGAGCCACATCTGCGACATCGAAGTGGATCCAGAAACCAGCGCCACGAAAGTCGTACGCTATACCGTAATCCAGGACGCCGGTAAAGCAGTTCATCCCGACTATGTCGAAGGTCAGTTTCAGGGTGGAGCCGCTCAGGGTATAGGCTGGGCGCTGAATGAGGAATATGTCTACGATGAGAATGGCCGCTTACAGAACCCTGGCTTTCTGGATTACCGGGTGCCGGTCTGCTCCGATCTACCGTTCATCGACACACAGATTCTTGAGATCCCGAATCCCAATCACCCGTACGGGATTCGCGGCGTCGGAGAAACCTCCATTGTGCCGCCACTGGCTGCGATCGGAAACGCGGTCTCTGATGTCGCTGGTGTTCGCATGACCCATGTACCGATGTCACCGCCCCGAATACGCAAGGCCATTAAGGATAAACAGGCCTGAATCGAGAGACTGTGCTGAAGGTCTGCTTATCCGGTCCACTGCAAGCGGCGGCAGATGGCGCTGCTTCAGTATCGATCAGCGCCATGACGATCCGGGAGTTGCTACGGGAACTCGTCGAACAATATCCGGGCATGCAAAAGCAGCTCGACGATGGTATTGCGGTATCGGTCAATGGAGAGATTTTTCGTGACAGCTGGTCAGAGGAGATCCCGGAAAGCGCAGAGATATTTCTGTTACCGCGTATTCAGGGTGGATAAAGAACATTAGCTAGTCAAAACACGCGCCCATAGCTCAGCTGGATAGAGTACCTGGCTTCGAACCAGGTGGTCGGGGGTTCGAATCCCTCCGGGCGCGCCATTAAATCAAGGAGTTACGGTACATTTGAAAAACGCTGTATCCCACAAATAGCGGTTTATCCCACAAATACGAGTTATGTCAGCCGTAGAAACACTCGCTGACGTACTCGGTAAGTACCGTCAGTACTGGGATTCCGGAGTAAAAATGTCCCTGTCTATCAATTGGGAATCGGCGTAAACGACGTTACCCTAATCGTCATTTCGTGTTAAGAATTCCGTAACGCACTTTCTGTAAGCTTCTGGCTCTTCGATATGGGCGACGTGCGCTGATTCCTCGAAGATCACCGTCTCTGCGTTGGGGATACCAGCCTGCAACGTGGCGGCGCAAGTAGGACCCAGCTCATCATAACGACCACAGGTGATTAGGACCGGAATCTTGATCTGACCCAAATCTGGCGTGCGGTTCCAGTAACGCAGATTTCCGATGGTAGTGAATTCATTCGGTCCGTTGATGGATTCATAGACCGTGTTGTGATGCAGATTTTCGACCGAACGCAAAATGCAATCCGGCCATTCTTCCAGCCGGCACAAATGGCGGCCATAAAAAACTTCCTCTGCCGCAGC
>JAAESG010000346.1 GCA_024229615.1 Gammaproteobacteria bacterium
CAGCCACATCGCTTTTTCCGACCAGACGATTCTGATCGAGAATGCCACGAATTCGACCCTCCTGCTGCTCGCGTTGCTGTAATTCGGATGACGAAATACCATAGTCAGCGGCGTTGTCACCAGGCACGATCGGGGTGCGCAACTGGCCCGCCGCATCGACCTGGAAATAGCCGAACAATCCGGGAACCTCGACTTGCGCGGGGAACTCGGACAATGGCGAACGCTGCAGGAATGCCGAACCCTCTGCACCACTGACATTTAGAAACTCGTAGTCGCTGATCGGCCGGTTTTCTTCGCGCTCGATTAAATCGCGAAAGCGAGCGTCGATACGTAGTGTCAATTCACGCGCCAGTCGCTGGTGCTGATAGAAAGCTTCCCATTTCAATTGTCCATAGGCCTGGTACACCAGGATCGAGGTCGGCAGCGCCAGCGCCAGGAAAAAAAGCACCAGCAACAATATCAGGCGCCGCCGGGTCATTACTCGACCAGCATCAGGCGATAACCGGCACCGCGTATGGTGACTATCGCCTGCGGATTGGCCGGGTCTGTTTCGATCTTGCGGCGCAATTTGGCGATGTGGATATCGACCGTGCGGGTTTCAATTTCCATGTGATTGGCATAGCCCCAGACGCGCGCGAGCAACTCTTCACGCCCGACCGGACGCTCCGACTGCTGATTCAAATACTGCAACAGATCCATTTCACGTCGCGTAAATACGGTTTCCCCGGCAGATAAGTTTTCGGTATCGATGACCAGACCATTGTTGAGATGGATTTCGCGCACCGAGGCTTCGGCAAAGCCCGAACGTCGCAGCACCGCTTCCACGCGTAGCACCAGTTGGGTCACCGAAAAAGGCTTGGCGACGTAGTCGTCGGCACCCAGCGTTAGCCCCTGGACGATATCCTCGTCACTCGATTTGGCGGTCAGCATAATCACCGGCTGCTGTCGATCCTGCTGGCGAATGCGGTTACAGATCTCAAAACCGTCGACACCCGGCAGCATGACATCCAGCAGAATTAAATCGAACTTGCCACTGAGCCCCAGACGCAGGCCATCGTCTCCGTGTTCGGCCGACTCGACTTCGTAGCCGTGAAAAACAAACACGTCCTCGAGGCCGCTACGAATCGCAGCTTCGTCTTCAACGATCAAAATTCGCGCTTTTTGCGCCATCGCGGATTTCCTTTGTAAATACGAAGTAATCCTAGCATTCCAGCCAATTGTCTATGTAAATTTTTTGTAAACCCGGCAGGCCAGGTTTTACCAAACTCTGCCTGTTTTGATGCCCGTTCCTGACCCAGAATTAGCACATCATTCACAACAACGGAGCAACAAGATGGCACTGGTAACCCGACTATCGCGGCTGTTTCAGGCCGATTTTCACGCAGTCCTCGATCGCATCGAGGAGCCCGATCTGCAACTCAGGCAGGCGGTGCGGGAAATGCAATTTGCACTCGAACAGGACCAACAGCGCCTGAAACTACTGCAACACGAAGCAACTCAGCTCGGCAAGGCTGCAACTTCGGCCATGGCCAACCTGAAGGGCTTCGACGAGGAGCTCGATATCTGCCTGGCGGCAAAAAAAGACGACCTCGCGCGTGACCTGATACGACGCAAACTCAGCGCCGAAAGGCAGGTCGAGGCTGTCCAACAGCAGTTGGTCAACGTCGAATCGCAGCGCGAAGAGCTGAAAAAGCAAACCGAAGAACAGGGTCAGCAGCTGACCAGTATGAAACAGAAACTGGAACTGCTGGTCAGCGACGATGAACGCTTCAGCGGCAGTGAATCAAGCCATGTGGAAACGATTCGCAGCGAAGAAATTGAAATCGCGCTACTACGTGAAAAAGAGCGGAGGGCCAGAGCATGAAAGCGCCCGGAATTATCGACGGTATCGTCATCGCAATCGTGATCAGCCTCGGCGCCGGCGCGGCGAAACTGGTGCTCGGTGGTTTTATTGCCCACAGCACGCTATTCAGCCTGTTGCTCTGCGCGGCCACTCTGATTTATCTGATCTACCTGCTAAAGCGCAGCAATGCACGTATCGGGCGCGTGGTCGTGATCATCGGCTGGGCTCTCGCGAGCCTCGCCGGCTGGTTCTTCGACCTGCTCCTGTTCGAGCAAGTGCTGGTTCAGGCCGGCGTCATCTGGTTGGTGCGGTCGCTTTATTTTCATGGCTCGATGTTTTCCGCTGCGCTCGATTTCGGCCTGGTCTCGTGCGGGCTCGCAGCCAGCGCCTGGGCCATGGTCAATACCGGCAGCCTGGTCGGAGCCCTGTGGAGCTTCTTCCTGGTGCAAGCACTGTTCTGCTGGATTCCGCAGCTGACACGCCAGCAAGCCGGGGATCTCTATACAACCCGGCAAAACCTGTCATCGTTTCAGTGCGCGCATCGCGTCGCCCTCGATGCGGTACGCAAACTCACACAACCCTAGATTCACCCCCCCCTTAAATCCAACCTCGGAGATAATCTGATGAAAAGCACAACATACAACAGCAAGATGATCGTACTGGCACTGGTCGTCGCGACCGCAACCGGCATCGCCCTGTTTCCGATCCTGCAAAAGGTGCAGGCGAAACAAGCCACGAATCATGTAGACCCCGGGCAAAATCATCGCATCGAAGTCGTGTTCGTTCTCGACACCACCAGCAGCATGAGCGGCCTGATCCAGGCAGCCAAGGAAAAGATCTGGTCGATCGCGACCAGCATGGCTTCGGCCCAGGAAAATCCCGATATCAAGATGGGCCTGGTCGCGTTTCGCGATCGCGGCGACGCCTATATCACACGTGTTTTCGACTTGTCCGATGACCTCGACTCGATGTACTCAAGCCTGATGGACTTCCGCGCCCAGGGTGGTGGCGACGGCCCGGAAAGCGTCAACCAGGCGCTCTATGATTCGATCCATAAAGTTTCATGGAGTCAGGACAGCAATGTCTATAAGGTTGTATTCCTGGTCGGCGACGCACCCCCACACATGGACTATCCAAACGACGTCAAGTACCCGATTACGCTCGCCACTGCAGCGCGCAAGGGCATAGTCGTCAACGCGATCCAGAGTGGCCAACACCAGTACACGCGCCCCGCATGGCAGCAAATTGCGTCTCTGGGTCATGGTGAATACTTCCAGGTTGCCGATTCGGGCAACGCGGTCGCGGTCTCAACCCCGTTCGATGAAAAACTGTCGACACTGGCCGCTGAACTCGAAGACACGCGTCTCTACTTCGGCGACGAAGAGGCAAAGGTAGCGCAAAAAGCCAAGCTCGACGCCAATGCGAGACTGCGCAAGGAGCTGTCGAAGGAGGCACTGGCACGGCGCGACACCTTCAACGCGACCACGAGCGGTAAAGCGAATTTGCTCGGTGACGATGAGTTGGTTGACGCGATCACCTCGGGACGTATCGAACTCCAGGAAATCGATAAAAAGAACCTGCCGGCCAGCCTGCAGGCAATGGCACCAGCGGAACAAATGGAAGTGATTACCGAGCAGGCCCAACGCCGTGACCAGCTCAAACAGGAAATCAACAAGTTGTCGGAGTCACGCAGCAACTTCATCAAGGAAAAAGTCGCCGAGGAAGGTGGTGCCGAGGATTCACTGGATGAAAAAATTTACCGCGCGGTGAAGGACCAGGCCGCCTCGATCGGATTGACCTACGAAAGCGACAGCGCGAGCTACTAGCCTTTTTGGCGTTACCCCGAAGCAAAGGATGGGGTGACGCCAACCCCTGAGAGTATCCCCTGCTCTCCTCAAGTCTTGACCCTTGTCCGTCTGGATTTAAGGGTCTTTTTTGTTAACAAATCAGGGGGTACAGAATTGGGGATGGGTGAGAGATCTCTGCTTGTTGTCGAGTAAAACTGTGTATTGGAGATAAAGTATCAAGGGCGGTTCGTGCCTGCAGTTGACCCTGGGTTGGTGAATGGGGACTTTATATCTCATAAATTCCAGGCTCTGTTGAATTACTTCAAAGTCAATCGTCAATCAGCTCAGGCAAAGCTTAAATTATTTGCTATCATTAATAACCATCCACCCATTATTTTCTATTTACCCCCCATATCCACTGAATTATGAATGATCACACTCTTGTAGGTTATCAAATTGCCAAAGCCCGGGAAACCAAGGGTCTTAGCTCACTCCAACTCGCCAGAAGCGTCGGTGTAGAAGAAGCGACTTTATTGAATTGGGAGAGTGAACGCAGTTCACCACGTGCCAACCGTCTGGCCCAGATAGCCGGGATTTTGGGTGTGCCTCTGGCCTGGTTAATCGCTGGCGAAGAGGATGAGGATGTGACTGAGTATGATACACCTGATCTTAAAGAAACAGCCTCTATCGAATCTAAGTTGGAAGACGCTGAACATCTCATAAAGCAGCTAACTGCCCTGGTGGATGATATCCGTGGACAAACACGTAAGTTTCAACAAGATCTTGATGTAAACAGCTAAGTTTTTTAACGCCCCCCTGATTCTGACCTCAAACAGCAATCAACTATGCCCGGTTATACATTAAAGGGTTAAAGGGGGTCAGATCACAGTTTTCTCTAATATACTAAATCACATAATAGATACCACGCCGCTCCTCAATACGGGGCCTGCCTAACTTCCCCGGCCGAGTCTGCCTGTTCAGCATCTGCTCGATCTTATCTTTGAAGTCATCCCGGCCAAGCGCCAGCTCTTGCTGCAACGCCTCACGGATCTC
>JAAESG010000347.1 GCA_024229615.1 Gammaproteobacteria bacterium
CCATAAACCACGATCAGTAGAGACCGCAATGATGCCGGCGCGTTTAATCTGCTCGCGTCCGATGATAAATGAATGCTTATACTCGGCATGCGCACTGGCGCCGTGGCTTACCACATACGCAATACGCTGTGCATAGGGCCGCGTTGCCAGCATTTGATCCTGAGCTTTGCGCATTTTGCTCGCCGCAACCATTTCCATCGCTGAAGTGATCTTTTGCGTATTTTGTACGCTCGCGATCTTGGTCTTTATCTCTTTGCCGCCGGCCATGGTATTACTCTCTAGTAAACGCCGTTGGCTTTAAAGTCTTCGATAGCTGCCTTAATCTGTGCTGCAATATCGTCGTTATAGTCACCGGTCTCGTTGATTTTATCGAGCAGATCCTGATTGTTGGAGTGCAGATGTGCATGCAATGCTTCCTCGAAAGGCACGACCTTGTTGCCGTCGACATCATCGAGAAAACCTTCGTTAGCAGCAAACAGCGATACGGCCATATCGGCTACGGTCAAAGGTGCGTACTGTTTTTGCTTCATCAGTTCGGTAACACGCTGACCACGTTCAAGCTGGGCACGGGTGGCTTCATCCAGATCCGATGCAAACTGCGAGAAGGCCGCAAGTTCACGATACTGGGCCAGCGCCAGTCGAACACCACCACCGAGCTTCTTGATAATTTTGGTTTGTGCCGCACCACCAACACGCGATACTGATAGACCGGCGTTGATCGCAGGACGAATACCGGCGTTAAACAGGTCGGATTCCAGGAAGATCTGTCCATCGGTGATGGAGATTACGTTGGTCGGTACGAAAGCCGATACGTCACCGCCCTGGGTTTCGATGATAGGCAGTGCAGTCAATGAACCGGTTTGACCTTTAATTTTGCCGTCTGTAATTTTTTCAACGTAATCAGCGTTAATACGCGCGGCGCGTTCGAGTAGACGTGAGTGCAGGTAGAATACATCACCAGGATAGGCTTCACGACCCGGTGGACGACGCAGCAATAGTGAGACCTGGCGGTAAGCCCATGCCTGTTTGGTTAAGTCATCGTATACGATCAATGCGTCTTCGCCGCGATCACGGAAGTATTCGCCCATGGTACAACCGGAATAAGGTGCAATATATTGCAGCGCAGCCGAGTCAGAGGCGTTGGAG
>JAAESG010000348.1 GCA_024229615.1 Gammaproteobacteria bacterium
ATTTCGTGTCGAAGTTCAGAAACCACTGACCGATCTGGTGAGTACCAACGCCGTTGCCCGTCAGTTGCTTCCCAGCCGTATCCATGTGTATCTGAGTGCGGACGAGACATCCGTGGCGCAGTTGGAACGTCGGTTAGCCATCGGTAATAAGGCATTGGAGGTGGTGTTACCGGCGCAGAGAATCAGGATAGAGATTTTGGTCGAAGTGATTCGGGTGCCAGAGCGTAGCTTGGACGAAAAAGTGCTCGGCCCGCTGTTGAGAAAACGAGGGGTCCTGGTCAAGGACGAAGAGGTACGCTACGTGTTAGCTTATTACGACATTAAAAAAAACGGATTTTGAAATCGTCAGGTTAATTGGCGAGAGAATCCGTCAGCTTTGTTTGAGGATGAGCGCAACGCATTTGTTTCCAGAAAGGCTATCGCTACATTTTCACGCGGACAAATGCTGTCCTTGTGGGACGGCTACGACCATCCGAAAAACGAGCAGGAAAACCGTCGCCACGGTGAATGCTGGCGAATTCGAAGCGATAGAAACGCAGACCTTCTGCAAGTCTTGTCAACAGACTTTTGGTTCAGATGAATTGAGATCGCTGACGCCACAGCGAGGGAAGTTCGGGTTTGATGTCATCGAGTACATTGGTAGATCGCTGTTTGTGCAATGTCGCAATGAACTGAAAATACAGGGTGAATTGGCGACACGCAATATCACCATCAG
>JAAESG010000349.1 GCA_024229615.1 Gammaproteobacteria bacterium
ACGGCGGAAGTACAGCAACCAGCCTTACCAGGTTCACTTGCAGGCGGTCGCGGAACTGGTGGCCAGTATTAGCGATGACCCGGAAATGATTGCTGCGGCCTGGTTGCATGACACGGTTGAGGATACGCCCGCCACGCTCGATGACATCTCCGAAAAATTCGGTGTCGCAATTGCTTACCTGGTCGAAAACCTGACCGATGTGAGCAAGCCTAGTGACGGCAATCGCGTCATTCGCAAGACGATTGACCGGAAACATTCCGCACGAGCTTCGGCACGCGCCATGACCGTAAAGCTGGCGGATCTGATCGACAATTGCAGCGACATTACCCGGCACGACGAACGTTTTGCCCGCGTTTACCTGCAGGAAATGGGAGCCCTGTTGGAGGTACTGGGTGATGGTGATCAAAGGCTATATGACCAGGCCCGGCGGCTGCACGCGAAGTCGCTAGAAAAACTCGGCCTCGGTGAATCCGAGGATTGGGATTCGTCAAAAATCCTGCTACACGGGTTTGACGATAATACTTTCAAACGCATGTTCACGGAAATGTTTACCGCCGGGGACATCGCCGAAGGTATGTTGTCGTTCGACATCGATACACCCGGTGAGAAAGTTTTAC
>JAAESG010000350.1 GCA_024229615.1 Gammaproteobacteria bacterium
CTACCATCGGACCTACACGTACCGAGGCAGATTTCTTGGCGCACATTCAACGTACCGTCGCCACTGACCCGCAGGGACAATGGGTTTTCGTGGTCGACAATCTCAATACACATCAATCTACGAGCTTGGTGCAATGGGTCGCGCAGCAATGTCACATCACCGATGATCTTGGCGTCAAAGCTCGGCGCGGAATACTCCACTCGATGGCCTCGCGAGCGGCCTTTCTCGCTGATACCGATCATCGCATCCGCTTTGCCTACACCCCTAAACACACCTCGTGGCTTAATCAAATCGAGATCTGGTTTAGCATCCTCGCCGGGCGTGTGATCAAGCGGCTCAACGTCCGCTCCACCGAGGAATTGCACCAGAAACTAATCGACTTCATCGACTACTTTAACGCCACCATGGCAAAACCATTCAAATGGACTTATACCGGGAAACCACTGGCAGCCTGATGTGTATAGGAACTTCTGCGCAGGGGGTCTAGACATCAGGCCGAGGAGAGCCAACGCGTAAAACAGGCGCTCGACAGCGTATCGGCTAATGTGATCATGGCAGACCAAAAAGGTGACATCATCTACGCCAACTCAGCGATGGTGGAGATGTTTCGTGCCGCCGCGGCCGATATCAGAACACACATTCCGGGTTTCAACCCCGATCGGCTGGTCGGATGCAATATGAGTGCGTTCCATTCGGAGCCTGAGCGCCAGCGCCGTTTTTTAAGAGAACTCACGGAACGCCATCAGATGGAG
>JAAESG010000351.1 GCA_024229615.1 Gammaproteobacteria bacterium
CAAATATATAAACCCGTTAAATTTATGCCGCTTTCACCCCGCACGATGGTACGCCTCAAGCGGCTTCGCGATGATAGTGCTTCAGTAGTCCACCCAATCGTTCACGACAGCGGACAGATCGGTCCGAGCTGGGCGCTGACTGTCGATTCATCGGGAACAGAAGCAAATTGCCTTTGCCTTGATGGTTACGCTCCCGATGAAAATAAATGAGGTACTCGCGAAGCACACGCCTCAACGAAGCCTCACCAAATAGGATCAGCTTTGACAACGCTTCCTCTTTCACCGATCTTACCCAGCGCTCGGCGTAGGCGTTCAAATTCGGACTCCGGGCTGGAAGCTTAAGTGGTTCTACATGACCCGATTTGACGATCGCACGAAACGAATCCGTGAACTTCGTATCGCGGTCATGGATGAGATACCGACATCCCTCGAGGAAGCCCCATTCGCCCATTGTGACATTCCTTGCAATCTGCTTCATCCAGGCTTCATTGGGATGTGGTGTGATCCCAGCGATCTCAACTCGCCGGCTCTCTAGATGGATAAAGAACAGCACA
>JAAESG010000352.1 GCA_024229615.1 Gammaproteobacteria bacterium
GCTTTGCCTTTTTGGATCCATTCGGTATGTTCCTCGAAGACCGAGAATACCTTCTCTTCATGGGGGATCGTCTCGCCGTTGACGACACGCCGCTGGATCTGATCGATCTGGCGATCGGCATGGGCCATAAAGCGCTGTATTTCCTTGATTAACGCCTCGGTCAGCGGCAGGGCTTCCAACTCTGCAAGGGTGATCTCGGCGCGTCCCAGGAACGCCTCGCAGCGCGCGATGAGCGCTTCATGCGCCGCGATGATCTGCTGTTGTTTGGCCTCCTTTTTTTCTTCGTCTTTGGAAGTGGACGGTTTTAGTTTCTGTGCCTGTCGATAGAGGTTTTTGATGCACTGGTAGTTGTACTCATAATGGCGCCAACCGTCTAGTCCATATTCCTTGCCGGCCTTGCCGCAAAGCATAATGACTCTGCGTACCGCATTGGTGAGCAATAGAATATCGGTCGGATAGTCGACGTCGGTTTTCACCACCACGGAATCGCAGCGTCCTTTCAAGGGCGCGCCTTCCTTCCCCAGGATTTTATGTCCGAAGTTCACTGCGATCCGATTGATCTCCTTGAGTACCTCCGGCGTCATCAGCGTAAGATTGTCTTTGAGCGTTTGCAACGCATATTGCTCCTCTGCATCCAAGAGCCCATGTCCCAACATTTCCCGCAGGGTTTTATGCTCGTTGGCCAGTTCGAGTACGCGGTCATAGTCCGCATCGAGGTTGACCCGCAAGGTGCTGAGTACCAGGATGGACCATAGGGCCATACCCGGACGTCCGAGCTCGATGCTCACATTCTTCGGCAGGATGCTTTCCAGATAGCGCAATACTTCCTCGATCGTTTCTGGCGTTTTGTAAATCTCCTGCAGTCCACGTAGCAGTTGCGGGATGTCGTCGCGGGAGCGATAGTCGATGTGAATATTGGCGATATCGATTTGGCCGGTTTGTATCTTAGAAGGAAAGTGATGACGCATTATTTTTCTCGAAGTTTCCGTTGTTAGTTTGGAATACGACCCTTGATCCGTGAATTATACTATAAATATCAGTCGGTTACAAGTTATCGGACTGGCGGCATTTTGTGGTTTCCGATAATCTTCGATCCGAAATACCGAGATAACTTATTGTTTTTAAAGAATTTTATAAATAGCGTTCAGGCACTAA
>JAAESG010000353.1 GCA_024229615.1 Gammaproteobacteria bacterium
GCGGGCTAGTTGGATTGGTATGTCGATGGTTGCGAGCTTAAGTAAGTGCCATTCATGCCAGATGCCATGATGGAGGGCGATACCCTTGTCAAGCACTGCAACGCGGCTGCGGAACACCACAGGAGCGCCCTGCGGGTTAGCTTGTCAAGGCCCACGGACTGCGTTGCGCCTCTTGCCAAGGGAGCGGCCATTGTCTTCGAGGCGCGCCTTGCCGTGAACCTTGACAAGCTAACTGAACTCGCAATTATCATGTTGAAAGAGCACTAGATGCAGGATATTGTCATTATCGGCGGAGGACTGGTCGGATTGTGTGCCGCGTTGGCGATGCGGCACCCGCAACGCCAAGTAACGGTAATCGAGGCAGGTAATCTTGAGCAGGCGCCCAGCGATGGATTGAATTCGCGTTCGATTGCGCTTTCCACCAGTAGCGTGCAAATTTTCAGGGCCCTGGGGGTGTGGAGCCGAATCGAGGCAAAGGCTGCGCCGATTCGGCATATACATGTCTCCTCACGTGGTCGCTGGGGTTCGACCCGCTTAAACGCTCGGGACTACCACCTGGATGCTCTCGGATACGTCATCGAAAACAGCGTGCTGATTCGTTGCCTGCTGGAAGCTGTCACCGATTGCGACAACATAGAATTGCGCCAAAACGCCGGCTTTGAATCCATCCGGCAGGAGGCAACGGTCAACATCGGCTATCGTTACGACGAGCAAACACCCACTGTCGAGGCCCGGCTTGCACTGATTGCCGATGGAGCACAGTCGAGAGCGCGTGCCGCGCTTGGAATCGGGCATCAGATCGTCGATTACGGTCAGTCAGTCGTGATCAGTAATGTTGAGGTCAGCAGACCGAAACACGATACCGCCTATGAACGTTTCACGCCCGAAGGACCATTGGCGATGTTACCGCTAGGTGACAGGCGCTACGCCTGTGTGTGGACCCTTTCTCCACAAAAAGCCGCTCTGGCCTGTGCCCAGGATGACGTCGAATTTGGTGCGGCCTTGCAAGACTATTTTGGTTTTCGTCTGGGATTGGTCGAGCGCGTCGGCAAACGTTTTTCGATGCCGATACTGCGTACGCGTGCCGATGCTCTGCAGTGTGGGCGTTGCCTGTTAATCGGTAACGCCGCGAATGCGCTACATCCGGTCGCCGGGCAGAGTTTTAACCTGTCACTGCGCGATATCGCCTGTCTCTATGAATTGCTCAATGAAGAGTCCCTGGCAGAGCTGAATGATGCAGCAATCGCGGCACTTGCGAAGCAATACGAAGCGCAACGAGTCAGCGAGCAGAACCAGGTGATTCGATATGGCGATGGGCTGGTGACACTGTTTTCAAACCAGTTGCCGTTATTCGACCATCTGCGTGCGGCGGGTCTGGGACTGCTCGATCTGGTGCCGGCACTGAAAGCGCAGGCGGCGTTTTCCGGTATGGGCATGACTTTTGGCGGCAATCGGTTGTTGCGGGGTCATTTGTGAGCTCCAGTAAATTCGATATTGTCATCATCGGTGGCGGTATGGTAGGTGCCTGTGCGGCATACGCGCTGGCTGCTAACGGATTTCGCATCGGGCTTGTCGAAGCGGCCTTACCACGCGAGATTGAGAATGCTGAAAAGGCGGCCTATGGTCTGCGCGTATCCGCAATCAGCCCAAAATCACGCACCATTCTCGAGCAACTCGGCATCTGGCAGCAGCTCGATAACGCACGTGTCTGTTATTACGAGCAAATGCATATCTGGCATCAACATGGTGAAGCCAGTGTCACATTTGATGCGGTCGAACTGGCGCGCGATAACCTCGGTGCTATCGTTGAGAATCGACTCATGCAGCAGACCCTGTACGAGGCCTGTGAACGCCAGTCGGGGATAGAATGGTTTATGCCTGACAGCATAGAGGCCCTGATTGACAATACTGCGGAAGGGGTCGAGTTACGGCTCGGCTCGGGCCGCGTTCTCAGCGCCGGCCTGCTGCTAGCTGCGGACGGGCGCAATTCACCGACCCGAATCCTTGCCGGGCTCAGTGCTCAGTCGGGTTCATATCAGCAGACGGCGATCGTCGCCAATGTCGAAACCGAGCACTCTCATCGCAGCACTGCCTGGCAGCGTTTCCTCGGTACGGGTCCATTGGCTTTCTTGCCGCTGGCCAATGGGCAGAGCTCGATCGTCTGGTCCTGTGATAATGATTTTGCCAGCACAGTTATCGCTGCCGAGGAAGACGAATTCTGCCAATCGCTGGCAGAGGCTTTCGAATTTAGACTCGGCTACGTCGAGTCCTCCAGTGCGCGCATGAGTTTTCCGCTCGGCTGGCATCATTGTGAACACTGGTTAGAGGGTCGCGTATTGTTGATCGGTGATGCGGCACACGGTGTGCACCCCCTCGCCGGGCAAGGTGTCAATCTTGGATTCAGCGATGTCGAGTTGCTCGCCAGTTTGCTGGTTGATCGAACCCGGCCAATCACGCAAAAGCAACTGCGCCGTTACGAGCGTCAGCGCAAGAGTGAGACCTGGGTTGCCAGCCAGAGTTTTAGCGGGCTCAAGTGGATCTTCGGAATGGAGCAGAAATGGATCACACAGGCTCGCGATCTGGGGATGCGCGTCGTCGATGAAACGCCCTGCTTAAGGCGCACGATGATGGAGAAAGCGATTCATAATATTACCTGATGGGTTACGACTTAAACACTGCTTCTCAAAATATCTCCTATAATACTGGGACATAGTCACCTTAATTGGCGAAAATTCGTAGATAGTTGTGTTTTATTACCTTATTCTGACCCACTTAAATAAGAAAAATGCGTAAAGGAGCAGGTTTACTCTTTGGGCTGGCGCTGACATGGATTGTGCCACTTGAACTTATCGCTCAAGACACACTTGAAGCAGTTGGTTTCAAAGTAGAACGCTTCGAAGTAATCGGTGATAACCCGATCGGCAATCGTGCTGACAGCATTCTGGCCCCATATACCGGTGAGCAGTATGGGCTCGAAGGGTTATCGGCTGCGCGAGATGCGCTTGAGCAGGCGATCATTCACGCCGGTTACAATTTCCATCGCGTTTCGCTGCCCCCGCAAAACCTGCTCGAAGGCGTCGTACTACTCAAAGTGTCACGCTTTGGGATAGGCAAAATCCTGGTCGAAGGTAACGAATTTTTCGACGAGGAAAATATTCTGAACTCGGTGCCGGAACTCAAGGCCGGAGAAACGCCGAATACCAAGTTGTTATCGCGCGCTCTCAAGATCGCCAACAATCACAGCTCAAAAAGTACCTTGCTGCGATTCAAGGAAGGCGAGGAAGCCGATACCATCGACGCGCTGTTGGCGGTCAAGGACCGCGACCCGCAAGTTTATTTCATCAGCCTTGACAACACCGGTCCGAAAGACGCCGAACAGTGGCGTTCAACCTTTGGTTACCAGAATGGAAATCTGTTCAATCGCGATCACGCGGTAACCGCTACGCTGACAATCGCACCGGAAGATACCGAGGTTACGACTCAGATTGGTATCAATTATCACATCCCGATGTACCAACACGGTGCGAGTATGGACTTCCTGCTGTCGGACTCCGATTCTGCCGGTGAAACCGGTGGCAATGATGATGCCGGTCAGGGTATCGCACCCGGAACCGGTGGCGGACAGGCGCTTGAAATAACCGGCCAGGGAACGGTCGTCGGTGCTATATACAGCCGCCCACTGCTAACCGATGGCAATTTCAGTCATGAGTGGTCTGTTGGATTGCAACATAAGAACTTCGACAACAAGGCGGAATTTGACAATACACCATTGAGCGGTGCGGATGTTATCAGCGTGCCGCTGGAACTCGGCTATTCGTTCAATCGTCAGGGTCCCGGCAACAGTTTTTTCGGCAGCGCCAAACTGGTGCAGGAAGTCGGCGACGACGATGAGGAATATGAACAGGATCGGCCCGAGGCGGAAAGCGGCTGGACTGCGCTGCGCTTCAATATTTCCTACGATCAACTGTTTGCCGACGAGTATCTTTTCCACGTTGGTTTTTCCGGGCAGCAAACCAGCGAGCTGCTGATTTCCGGTGAGCAGTTTGGTGTCGGTGGGGTAGGTACACTACGTGGATTCGAGGAGCGCTCTGTTACTGGCGATTCTGGTTACCAGTTGAGCCTCGAATTGTGGTTTCCACCACTGACTTCCTACCAGATTCGTTTACTTGTGTTTACCGATATTGCGCATACCGAGTTCAATGACGGTGACGATGCGGGTAATGAAGGTGTTGACTTCGATTTGTCCTCCGCGGGTTTTGGACTGTTTTGGTCGTGGAAAGAAAGCCTGAACGTCAGCCTGAATTACGGTGTCATCGGAGACGGTGGTGGTCTCGACACCAGTATTAATGAAGATGGGGACGACAAACTGCACGTCAGTGCGGTTTATCGGTTTTGAGGTGCCGCATGAAGGTATTTAATAAGCTGATAATGGGAATTCTATGCGCTGGAGCGAGCTTTGCCTGTCTCGCAGCGGTTGAGGTCGGGCAGGTCAGTTATGTGCGCGGGGTGGTAACCGGGCAAATTGATGGACAGCAGCCACGGATCATCGGCAAGGGCATCGGTCTGCACAATGGAGAAACATTAAATACCGGCAGCCGTGCTTTTGCGCTGATCAAGTTTGATGACGGTACAAAAATGACCCTTCGACCCAATACAACTTTCAGGATAGAACACGTTAATGCCCAGGAAGACAGGGAAAATGCACTGTTCAGTCTGATTCGAGGTGGCCTGCGAGCCTTGACCGGAACCATAAGCAAGTTTAATCCGAATGCGTTCAGGATAAGTACTCCAGTTGCAACCATCGGCATTCGCGGTACCGAGTTCGATGCGAGACTCTGTGAGGGGATTGAGTGCGAGGAAGAGGAAAGAGCCTCTGGTAAGACTGCGCAACGCGAAACTCGCGTGGTGGGACGCATCTCGCTGTTACGAGGCAAGGCAAGTGCTACCGAGGATGGTCAGAAAACCCGGGTTCTGAATGTTGGCGCGGCGGTATATGAGCGCGATCAGGTGCAAACCGGGATCAAGTCATTTGTGGTGATTGGATTTAATGATAAAACCCGTGTCACTCTGTCCCCTAATTCTGCCTTTCGTATCGAGGAGCATGAGTTCAAACCCGAACAGCCGGATGAAAACAATTCCTTTTTCAGTTTCCTGCAGGGTGGCCTGCGACTGGTCACCGGTGCAATCGGGCGGCTTAATCAAAAAGCGTTTCGAGTCGCGACCCCTACTGCAACCATCGGTATCCGTGGCACCGGCTTCGACCTGTTGTGTGAGGGTGTTTGTGTCAGTACCAATGCGATGCACGATCCCGCACGCGATAGTTTGCTGGGCAAGTTTATTAATTTCTTCGTCAAACCCGCGTTTGCCCTCGGTGATGGTAATGGCATGTACGCCAAGGTCTGGAGTGGTGCGATTGAACTGCAACTCGGCAGTAAAACCGTGTTGCTGAAAAACGGGCGTACCGCTTATCTCAAAAACAATTTCAGCCAGCCACAATTGATTCCCGATATCCCGGCGCGACTGCGATCCATGGATGGTGCGCCACGACCCGATAAGGTCAATATCCAGGAGGATATGTTCAGCGAGTCTGATCAAACCAGTATTGACCCCGGGCTTTACGTCAATGTGCGCAAAGGAGATGTCGCGGTCCAGGGTGTCGATGGTAATACGATTAATATCGGCTCAGGTGAGGCCGTACTGGCCGGCCCGAGCAGGGCGATACGCCTCGGTTTTGTGCCGGTGTTTCAGAAATTTGATCGCATCCCGGACCCTGCGAAAATTACCCTGCAGTCTGAAAAACTGATAAACCTGTTTGGTACAAGAGGTGCGGGTAAGGAATCTATAGAGTGCACGGTACGATGATGGACCGATGCAAATTTGGAACTGATTTGATAATCAGCGAAGCTTGATATGTCAGCAAAGAGTATAAAAAATGTTACCCTGACAGCCTTGGCTGTCTTTTGTAGTTGTGCGCTCGCAAATCCCGATGGCCCACAGGTCGTCAGCGGCAGTGCGACCTTCTCGCAACCCAACGCGAACACGCTCAACGTCACCAATAGTCACAACGCGATCATCAACTGGCAAGGTTTCAATATCGGGGCCGGCCAGACGACCAATTTCATTCAGCCGAGTCGCAATAGTGCCGTTTTAAACCGGGTAATGAGCAACAATCCGTCGAGGATTTACGGCAACCTGAATTCAAACGGCAAGGTCTTTTTGATCAATCAACACGGCTTGATGATCGGCGCCGGCGCGCGCATCAATACCGCGGGCTTTTATGGATCCACTTTAAACATCACCAACGAGGATTTCCTCAAAGGGAAGCTGAACTTTAACGGCGGTGGCTTCGGCGGTATACAGAATCACGGTTATATCCACGCGGGTCCGGGCGGCAACGTGGTGCTGATCGCACCGGATATTGAAAACGGTGGTGTCATCGAGGTCGACAATGGTAACGTGATTCTGGCGGCGGGTGAGTCGATTCTTATTACCAGCCTGAACGATGCTTCGATTGAATTCGACGTACAGTCACACGATGACAACAGCATCATCAATCTCGGCGATATCATCGCGAAGCAGGGTGCGGCGCGCCTGTTTGCCGGCAATCTCAAGCATAGCGGATCGATCAATGCGACCGGCATCGTCAAGAATGCCGATGGCAGCATCAGCCTGGTGGCGCAGGCGGACATCGAGGTTACTGCCGGTGCCACGATCACTGCCGACGGTGAAGAAGGTGGTGACATTCGCGTGCAGAGTCTTCAGGGTGATGTCAGATTTTCTGGTGCCGTGAGCGCCCGGGGCGAATCCGGTCAAGGTGGTCGGGTTGAGATATTGGGCGATCGTGTTGGATTATTTGGTGACGCGAAGGTCGATGCGGCGGGTAAGACCGGCGGTGGGGACGTACTGATTGGTGGTGATTACCAGGGACAGGGTGATATCCAGACTGCTATCCAGACTCAGGTTGGTGGAGATGCCAGCATCCATGCCGATGCGATCGAATCTGGAGACGGTGGCAAAGTCATCGTATGGGCGGACGAAATCACGACTTTCCTTGGCGAAGTTACTGCAACCGCCGGTGCTGCGTCTGGCGATGGCGGTTTTATCGAAGTCTCGGGTAAGTCTCGGCTCGATTTCCGCGGCTGGGTCGATGCGTCCGCAACAAACGGGCAGTCAGGTTCGGTTTTATTCGATCCTCACAATCTTACCATCGAAACGCCCGGTACAACGGCGCCGCCTGAATTGGTCGACTTTGTTTATGGGTTCGTCGAACCGAACAGTTCCAGCGACTCGATTATCGATCCGCTCGCGATTACCAGTATTACAGATACCGGAACAGCTATTTTTTTGCAGGCCAATAATGACATCATCATCAACGACGCGATTTTGACGAGCGAGGGTGGTTCCGGTGGCGAAATTACACTTCAGTCCGGCCGTAGTATCCTGATCAATGCGGATATCACCACCGACAATGGAACCCTGCGGCTTTATGCCAACGACCTAGCCGCCATTCCTGCCAATCGAGATGCAGGTCAATCAGAAATCAGGATGGCACCGGGCACCCGGATCGATGCCGGTTCCGAAAATATCGAAATATGGATGAATTCGGGCGTTGCAGGTAGCAGTGGTGACATCACGCTGGACAACCTAAACGCCAGCCACATCGTCATCAAGCACAATGGTCTCACCGATGGCAGCGATATATTGCAGAACAGCGGTAGCGTGATTACGGCATCATCGCTGTTTATCGACCATGACGGACCCGCCAACGGTTCCATCGGCAGCGCCGCCAATCCGCTCAATCTGGTGGTCGATAGCCTTGGTGCACACATACATGCGCCCACGACCGGCGGCATTTTTATCGATGCGCAACCCATCAGTACCGGCGTGACGGTCGGTAATACCTGTTACGGCACGGGCACCGCGCCGGGTTGTGATACTTTTGGTAGCCACCTGATCAAGGGGCTCGAAACAGTCAACGGTGGAGGTGGCATCTCCTTCCATGTGGCTGGCGACATTGTCGTGATAGAGCCTATCCGGGTCGATGATGTTTTCAGTATCGGCAATGCAGGTGATATCGCTTTGGCCGCAACCGGTACTATCATCAGTAATGCCGATATTTTCAATAACATTGTGGGCGGTGGTATCGATTTTAGTGCGACCAACGTCTCGCTGAATTCGGGTACTTATCGCGGTTTGATCACGACTTCTGGTGCCGGTAATCCGGTCGTCAACGGGGCGGTCAATTTCGCCGGGGTCGCCCTCGATATCGGTAGCACCCTGACCTTGAATGCAAATACGCTGACAATGTCGAATAGTTCCACCTTTGACGGACTGTTGGTCGTCAATGGTGGAACCCTGAACCTCGCTGGTACCACGCTGACATTGAACAGTGGTTTGAACTGGACCAATACTTCGGTCATTAGCAGTGGTGTTTTGAACCTGCCACTGGGAGCCGTCTTCAATATCTCGACCGGCGTGACCAATACCTTCGACAACATCGCGGTGAATATCGCGGGTAACACTAACTACAGTGCCGGCAATCTCGGCCTGCAAAATGGCTCGAGCATCAGCAACAGTGGAATCTTCGATTTTGCCGGCAACATCGGTATCGCCGACTTTGGCGGAGCCACTTCGAGCTTTAGTAATCTCGATGGTGGTTTGATTGTGAAATCAGCCGGTGCCACATCTTCGATAGACAGCACCGTGTCCAGCTCGAATGCGGGCAGCGTGGATGTGCAAACCGGAAGCCTGGACCTGAACCTGCCGAGCTGGACGATAGGCGTGGGGGATACGTTATCGGGTAACGGCACCTACATCGGTAACGTTATCAACAATGGTGGAATCGTTCGACCGGGTGGGCAGGGCAGTGTCGGTACCCTGACTGTGTTCGGTGACTTTACCAACAACCTGGGCAAGCTCGAGATTGAGATCGATAGTGCTGTCACCCACGACGTGCTTGCGGTGACTAATACGCTCGGATATGGCAATGTCGCCGGTTCGATTCTCGATATTTCGTTAATCGCTTTTGTTCCGTCGGCGGGCGAAATGCACAATGTCATCACCTGTGTTGCCAGCTGTGATACCACAACCCAGTTTGGCACCGTTATCGAGCCAGGTGGGGTCACTCATAATATTAGTTACAACGCCAACGACCTGAACCTGACCGTGGCCGCGGCAGCCTTCTTCTGGGATGGCGGCGGTGCGCTCAACAACTGGTTCGATCCACTCAACTGGAGCCTTGATATATTACCGAATCCGGGTACCGACGTGGTGTTGGTGAACGGGGATAATGTCATCTTTGATGGTGGTGCGGTGACGATAGCGAGCCTGACTCTCAATATCGGCAGCAGTCTGAATCTGACGACTGGCACGCTGACCAACACCGGCATTCTGACCATCAATGCCGGTGCGTCTATGGCCGTCAGCGGCGGTAACCTGGTTAATAATGGCAATGCCA
>JAAESG010000354.1 GCA_024229615.1 Gammaproteobacteria bacterium
GGTTCTGTTCCTGCGCGGTAATCCAGAGGCTCAAGCCTGGCTTGAAAAGAAAACACGTAAACACAACAAGGCCAAAGCGATGACGATTCGCGCCCACAAGCTCGGGCGTGCCGTGTATTTCATGTTGCAGCGAGAGAAGCTGTTTGATCAGAAACGCTTCCTCGCATTGAGTTAGGAAGGCACGGGCAGAGCCAGGCGTCTAACTGGCATCAATACGCGAAAGCTTACCGCAATATCAATGTGTGTCGCAATGATGATCCCCGGTATTGCTCAGCGCTGCGTGATAGCCCCTGGCGTTTGATTGGACTGCCCGTGTGCTTCCGTTTTACCGGTTGAAGTTTAAGGAACTGCACCTGACCCGAGCCTGTCGCTAACTGGACAGTCAGATCCAACCATCGCGTTTGAGTAGGCCGGCACCAGGTCGCCTACAGGGATGTAGGTGGTAGAGCAATGCAGGAGCAATTGCCGAGACTCGAATTGATTCTAGAGCGGCGATGAAAACAACCATCGCCGGTGACTCTCAATATGTGTTTAGGTAGAACCCTTATTGGAATCCAAGCCTGAGTCTTAACTTCGTTCGATGATACCTGGCACTGAAGCCAACTGGCTTCGGTGACTATCGA
>JAAESG010000355.1 GCA_024229615.1 Gammaproteobacteria bacterium
AGAAGATCCCGAAGATCAGACCCGCATACCGTTTCTGCGCGGTATCCTCATTCATAGTCTGCAGGATGCCGGGCTGGATTTTAAGCAAGCTTCACTGATCGCATCTGAAGTTAGAAATCAGCTCGCCGACACATCACTGATTTCAACCGATGAACTGAACTGTATGGTGCTCGAAAGCTTGAGATCCTATCGGAGTGAGGACACCGTTTATCGTTACGAGAATCGCAATAGCCCACTGATGATTCAAGTTGAGCAGCAGTGCGGACGTCTTAATCCGTTCTCTCGTCTTAAATTTCGCCATAGTCTCGAAACGATTGGGTTGAAAACCCGCGAATCCGAAGCCGTCGTGCAAATGCTGCAGGATCACCTCAGTAACAAGTCAATTCAAACCATCAAATCCAGACATTTGGCGAGGCTGATCTACCGCTATCTGCGCCAATCGAGCGAACTCGGACCGGCAGTCGCGCATCGCTGGTTGGTCTGGCACGATTTTATCAATAGCGGTCGTGAACTGATTTTTCTGATTGGCGGCACCGCCGGCTGCGGCAAAAGCACCACAGCAAACACACTCGCGAGTCGCCTCGATATCGTACGCACGCAGTCGACGGATATGTTGCGTGAGGTTATGCGTACGATGATACCTGAAGGGCTGATGCCGGTTTTACACCAGTCATCCTTCACCGCATGGAAAGGCCTGCCCGGTCAGAATGAGACCAAATCCGGGGTTTCAGAGGCGCTACTGGAACAGGGTTACCGGAGCCAGGCCGATTTACTGTCGCTGGCGATCCAGGCCGTCATGGACCGCGCGACACGCGAGCACGTGTCACTGGTGCTGGAGGGTGTGCATATTCATCCCGCCTTCATGGAAAAGCTACAGGCCGAAACCGATGCCGTAGTCATTCCGATTATGCTGGGTTTGCTGAAACGCAAGCACCTGCAACAGCGCATTAAAATGCGTAGCACCAACGTACCGGATCGGGGTGCCGAGCATTACCTGCAATATTTTGACGAGATCTGGCGTCTGCAGTCCTACCTGTTATCGGAAGCTGACGGGGCCAATATCCACATCGCCGTCAACGAAAGCCGGGATAAGGTATTTTCGGAGATCATGCGCTTTACCATCACCACCCTCGCCGAGAACTTTGACAGCACGCCGGAAAAAGTCTTCGGCGAAACAGATTTTGTAGATGACAGGGACTGAGTCAGCAATCCTGTCGGCGGGAATGGCTTCCAGGTCCCCGCTGTGATCTCAAACCTTCAGGGAGTTAACAAGTCCTGGTAAAAGGAATTTCGACAACTCCATCCTGCACAAAGCCGGATGGTTGACCGAGTTCGTCGTAGCGCAGGCATTTTTTTCCGTCAAACAGAAAGTCCCCAATATATTGGAACGGCACGCGATGTTTGAGGCTGGCGGCATACTCCAGCCCGAGAAAATGGCTGATGATTCCCCGAATCACCCCGGCATGAGAGACGATTAGAATCGTATCCTGTGGATGCGACAATACGAGCGAGGAGAGGCAAGAAACACTACGCTGCTGCATTTCGCGAAAACTCTCACCACCGGGATACACCAGGTCAGGATTTTTCTTGTGGTGTGGGTAGTGATCGAAAATCCAGCTCTTTTCCTTGGTCTGCAAGCTGCCATAGTTGATTTCCTTGAGATTGGCAATATCGATAACTTCAGTTATGCCGAACGAATTTGCATATGCTTTGGCGGTTTCGCGAGCGCGTTCCAGGTCGCTTGAGTAAATGGCATCGAAGCGGAGACCCTTTTCCCTTAACTGTTTGTCGATGAAATCGACATCGTCTTTCCAGTCGGCGCAAGGAGGCGAATTACCCCAACCCAGAATCCGCCCTGCCGCATTGGATTCGGTCTGGTAGTGTCTGGTGAGAATGACGCGCATCCCGGCAGCATAGTCATTTATTCGCGACTTGCAAAGCGGGGCCGACAGGAGGTAGTAGCAAAGCAGGGTCCCTTTGTTGCTTGAGTTCGATGATCAACCGGGATAGCGCTGCTGCAACCCACGGTAGACATCTTCGCGAAAACCGGCAGTTTCACTGTCGAGACTGGCAAGCACCTCAACCAGGTGCTCATTGTCTTCTCTACCCTGCCAGATCTTGGTATAGCTACCATCCTTGTAACCATGATCCTGACGGAAAAAATTCAACACATTTTTACCAATATAGCTGCGATATAGCTGATCAAAATCCATACCTATCAAGGCCATGATGTTAGCGAAGTCGGAGAAATGCATCGATTGCTGCGCGATCGTGCTCTGCGCCATGGTTTCGATCGCGACCCGAATATCTTCACAGTGCCGCGGGGAGAGGAGTTCATCGGCAATACGTGAGCCTACGAGATCGATGTCCGCTTCCTGCAGCAGGTAATCACTCATCGCAAAATGCATGATATCGACCAGTTCAAGCTGCACCTGTTCGAGGTCCGGCTGCTGATGCTTCCACCACTTCCAGCCATAGTGATCGAGCATTTCCGCACATTCGGTCCAGATCGCGCGATACCAGGCATTACCAGCCTGTCGCCAATCGGAATTGACCCGGGTGTTCATCGCATCCTGCATTTCCAGCATTACCAGCAACCGCTTTTTCATAATCATTCAATCGGCAAAAACGCAAGTTTACCGAACCTGTCACATACCGTATAGCCAGGGAAGCAAAAAGCTTAACAGTGCCCACATCAATACCACCAACGGCATTCCCACGCGCACAAAATCGGTAAAGCTGTAGTTGCCGGCGTTCATGACCAGGAGGTTGGTCTGGTAGGCCATCGGAGTAGCAAAACTCATGTTGGCGCCAAAGATCACCGCGAGTACGAAGGGCTCGGCCGGCTGCCCGAGCTGATGCGCGATACCGATCGCAATCGGGGTACCTATAACCGCAGCAGCATTGTTCGAAACCACATTGGTCAACAACGCCATCAGAGCCAGTAGTCCACTTAGAATTAGTGTCGGTGAGAAATCGGATGTCAAGCGGACATATGCGCTTGCGATCATGTCAGCACCACCAGTTTCGACCATTGCGGTACCCATCGCGAGGCTGGTCACGATCAACAGGATCACCGACGCACTCAGTGCTCGGGTTGCATCGAACCATTTGATACAACCGGTCAGCAAAAGCATCATGACACCACACAGTGCACTCACAGATATCGGTAGCAGTCCAAATGCGGCCATGACGATGATCCACAGCATGATAATCATCGCCAGGGGTGCTCGGGACGAGATTGGCAATGCCGATTTGGCATCCAGCACCAGCAGATTTCGGCTCGACTTGAGACGCTTGATATTTTTCACTGATCCCTGCACCAACAACACGTCACCCGAATGCAGACGTGTTTCTTCGGTATGCTGAGAGCCTTCGTGACTAACCCATTTATTGGAGCGAAACAACGCCAGTACCATTAGTTGGTAACGCTCGCGAAAACGAATATTAGCCAGTGTACGACCATCCAGCGTTGAGCCAGGCACAACCACGACTTCGGCAATCTGCTGGGTTGCATCCTGCAGCGGATGCTCTTCATCGACGCGCTCGTCACCCGAAAACAGGCTAGCACCAAGCACGGTTTCGAGCTCCTTGAGTCGATCCGGGGTGCTCTTTACGACAATTCGATCGCCACTGCGTAAAACCATGTCGGGTAGCGCCACCAGGCTGTTGTTTTCAGCGCCGCGCAGGATATTGACGACTTCGAGATTGCCACCGCTGAGCTGGATGATCTCGGACAAATGCTTTTGATTGGCGATACTGTCGTCATGGATTCGAAGTTGTGCCGTAAACAGACGTGGCGACGTGGTCGGTAAACGCGCTTCCCTCGACGGTAGTATTTTTGGTGCCACAAACCACAGGTAGAATATACCGACAATGCCGGCAATCATCGCCGGAAATGCAAAATCAAACATACCCAATTCGCGCAGGCCGAGATCCGCAGCAACAGCGACCACGAGCAGATTGGTAGAGGTACCGATCGTGGTTGCCATGCCGCCAATCGAGGTTGCCAGGCCCATCGGCATCAACAGATCGGAAGCGGGTGTTTTCGTTTTCAACGATACGCTGATCAGTATCGGTAACAACAGGATAACGACCGGAGTATTATTGACGAAGGCACTCAACACCCCTCCGATAACGAGCGTCGCGAGAAAGGTCAACATCGGGCTACGCGACCACCAGCGTGCGAGTTGTCGCCCAATTGGATCCAGCGCGCCGGTTCGAACCAGCGCCTGTCCGGCAATCATCAGGCAACAGACTGCAATCAGGGCCTGGTGCCCAAAGCCGAGAAACAGGTGACTGGCACGTAACTGTCCGCCCGCACCATGAAAGGGGAAAACCTCGAACAGCAGTATCAGCAGTACCAGGACTAACAGGCTCGAGGTGGCGATCGGTACACGCTCACTGGCAAACAGGACCAACGCCAGTATCACCAGCGCCATCACAATATAGGCATGAAACCCGGATTCGGTCACTATTGCGTTCATCGAACTTGAGTTTAGCACTCCGTGAGAATTCAGACGTCATTCCGACAGCTCGGACAACCTCGAAGGCTGTAATCCTGCTCAGTCAGGGTTGATGCATCGGAATCTGGCAACACGCCAACCTGCAAAGTCCCAGCTCGAGAGCCCACAACTGTCCAGGATAAAAGACCGTTCGCGGAAACAAACCAGAGAAATCAACAATACTCGCTTTTTTCGCATTGAACTGACTTGTTTTCGAGAGAATCCCGGGAAGAAACCGGAAGAGTCCCTCGCGACCGGCCGATTGGTCTGCAACTTCCCGAAAAAGGCCTGATTTCAGATGTTTGAAACGGCCCGATATACGTTACTCTTGTTTGCAGTGGACCCGAGAACCGGGACAGCAATATATGGTAGCTGAACGTTAGTTTCTTACTCGTGGCGCATATGCGGAAACAGAATAACGTCGCGTATGCTCGGAGAATCGGTGAGTAACATCACCAGACGATCAATGCCAATACCCTCGCCCGCCGTTGGAGGCATTCCGTACTCAAGCGCACGCACGTAGTCGGCATCGTAGTGCATGGCTTCCTCGTCGCCTGCATCTTTCTCCTCCACTTGATGTCTGAATCGGGCGGCCTGGTCTTCAGGATCGTTGAGTTCGGAAAAACCATTGGCCAGTTCACGACCGCCGATAAAGAATTCGAAACGATCGGTCACAAACGGATTGTCGTCATTGGCACGCGACAATGGCGAGACTTCGGTGGGGTAGGCTGTAATGAAAGTCGGTTGTTTGAGTTCTTCCTCGACGGTTTTCTCGAATATTTCGATTTGAATTTTGCCAGCGCCCCAACTGTCTTCAGGCTTGATGCCGAGATCTGCTGCCGCCTGACGACAATAATCGAGGTCTTCGAGTCGGGAAGCATCGAGCCCCGGATTGAACTTGATGATGGCGTCGGCCACGCAAATGCGGGCAAAGGGTTGCTCAAAATCAAATTCCTCACCCTGACTGACCAGCTTGCTAGAGCCGATCACTTCCCGTACCAGCTGGCGCATCATATCTTCGGTCAAATTCATGAAGTCTTCGTAATCGGCATAAGCCTGGTAAAACTCGAGCATGGTGAACTCGGGATTGTGTCGGGTCGATAACCCCTCGTTGCGAAAATTACGATTGATTTCGAAAACCTGCTCGATGCCGCCGACCACGAGACGTTTCAAGTACAGTTCGGGTGCGACTCGTAAATACAATTCCATATCCAGTGCGTTGTGATGGGTGATGAACGGGCGTGCCACGGCACCACCGGGAATAACCTGCATCATCGGAGTTTCTACTTCGACAAAACCCTTGTTGATCATGTAATTGCGAATGAAGTTCACCGCCTGGCTACGCATAGAAAACACGCGCCTGGATTCCTCGTTCACGATCAGATCGACATACCGCTGGCGGTACTTGAGTTCCTGGTCGGCCAGACCGTGAAATTTTTCAGGCAAGGGGCGCAATGACTTGGTCAACAGTTCGAGTTTGCTCACCTTGATACTGAGCTCATCCGTATTAGTCTTGAAAACAAGCCCACTGACGCCGAAAATGTCGCCGATATCGCAGTGTTTGAAGGCATCGAAATCGTCTTCGCCGATGGCGTCCTGACGCACGAAGATCTGAATCCTGGCGGACATATCCTGCAGATCAGCAAAAATGACCTTGCCTTTGTCGCGCTGCAGTAACATGCGGCCAGCGAGTTTCGCAGTGACACCGAGCGCTTCCAGTTCCTGCTTGTTTTTGGAGTCGTATTTTGCGTGCAAGTCAGCAGCCAGGTCCTCGCGCTTAAAATGGTTCGGGTAGGCCGGCCCCTGCTCACGCAAACGAGCCAGTTTTTCGCGGCGTTGTTCGATATAACGATTCTCGTCGTCCATTGCTAATACCTGTATAAAATCTTGTATTTCAAGCGCCACTCTTCAGGCTGGCTTCGATAAACTGATCCAGACTGCCATCTAGCACCGCCTGTGTGTTTCCGGTTTCAACCCCGGTGCGTAAATCCTTGATGCGTGACTGATCGAGTACATAAGAACGAATTTGGCTACCCCAGCCGATGTCCGATTTCAGATCCTCGATACTTTGCGCCTTGGCGTTTCGGACCTGGATTTCAAGCTCATACAATTTTGCTTTGAGCTGCTTCATCGCGGTCGCCTTGTTCTTGTGCTGCGAGCGATCGTTCTGGCACTGCACGACGACATTGGTTGGCAGATGCGTAATTCGCACCGCCGATTCCGTGCGGTTGACATGTTGCCCTCCGGCGCCACTGGCACGATACACATCGATGCGCAGGTCTGAAGGATCGATATCAATATCGATGTCATCGTCAATTTCCGGGGATGCAAAAGCGGAAGCGAATGAAGTATGACGCCGGTTGCCCGAGTCGAACGGGGACTTGCGCACCAGCCGATGCACACCGGTTTCAGTACGCAACCAGCCAAACGCATATGGTCCTTCGAACCGCACCGTGGCACTTTTTATTCCGGCCACGTCCCCATCAGAGACTTCGATCAGCTCGGTTTTAAAACCTTTCGATTCGCCCCAGCGCAGGTACATGCGCAACAGCATATCAGCCCAGTCCTGCGCTTCGGTTCCACCGGCGCCAGACTGAATATCGAGAAAAGCATTATTTTCATCCATCTCGCCTGAAAACATGCGTCTGAATTCAAGTTCGGCGACTTTTTTCTCAACTCGCGCGAGATCGAGTTCTATCTCACCCACAGTGGCTACATCGTCTTCACTGATGGCGAGATCTAATAGTTCGGAGGCATCATCCAGCGCTTGCTGACCCTGATCGAGACCAATAACTACTGCTTCCAGGCTGGCTTTTTCCTTACCGAGTTGCTGGGCCTGCTCGGGATTGTTCCAGACATCCGGGTTTTCCAGTTCAAGCATGACCTCTTCCAGTTTTTCGCGTTTCTGGTCGTAGTCAAAGATACCCCCGTAGCGAATCGACCCGTGATTTCAGGTCGTCAATCTGCTGAATAACTGGATTCGTCTCCACTGTCATGGCCCATTCTTTGAAAAACGCGCATTCTACCTGATCTAAGCCGATAATATCACCCGCTTTGCTCTATTTTTCCGCGCCATCATGGGCTAGAATATGCCGCCAATTTTCCTGACTTTGAGGTAACAAGTGTCACAAGATGTTGATATCCAATTGCAGGTCTGGAAGGACCTAGCGATCAGCAAACAAATACTGATGGGTGCCGCCGCAGACGCGCTTGGACTGGATGCCGAATGCAGTACGACTGAACTCAAGACCGCCCTGGACCAGGCAATCGAACGCGCACGTGACGCCGATCTCAATATCCAGGAAACCCGTAGTCAGGCTGAATCTCAAATCGCGGACTTCAAACAACGCACTGAATCCGCTGAGCGAGCCCGCGCCGAAGCCGAAGAACAGGTGACCGTGGCGACGAAGGCACGCGAGCAGACTGAACGTCAACTTGCCAACGGCAAGGCCGATAACGCCGAAGCATTGAGAAAGGCTCGTGCAGAAGTGACCGACAAACAGAACAAACTCAAGGCAATTTCGAAATCTCTTGCCGACACCCCGGAAAACGTGGTCCGCAAACTGAAAACACTTAAAAAACAGAAAATGGACGAAGCCAAACTGCGTGGGCAAGCAGAAACACGCCTGCAGTCGATGCGCAAGGAAAAATCCACTCTCGAAGCAACCATCGAATCACAGAAAAACAGCCTCGACAGTGCCGCCAAACTGCTCGCGCAGGCCAGGGCTATTCATGAAACCTGTTTGCAGGCCGACGCTGCGATCAAAAATCTCAGCGACAAGAAAAAGGATCATCTCAAGATCCCTGATTTTGACCTGGCTGCCCTGGAAGAGTTCGAAAAGGTACTGACCGAGAAATAGACCCGCGGTCTCAACTTCGGGTTGCTCGATACGGAATCTCGAACAGGATTCTGCTTCTCCGGCGTTGATTACTTTCAGCCCAGATACGTCCCTGATGCAATTCGATTATCTCACGACAGACCACGAACCCCAGGCTCGTACTACCCGTTCTGCATCGAGCTCCCAGAACCATTCTCTCGATGTTTCGGCGTACTGATGAAAACAATCCTCGGTGTTTCTCAAATCCGAGGTGCTCTTGTCGAACTGATCCTGCAATTCTCTGCGCAGGGTATCCAGTCGCTGTTGCCATAGCCTGGAAAGCAAAAGGCTTAATGCAAAATCCAGCAAAAACGGGGGATCAGGCTTAACGCATTGAGGGCTTCGAAACCACCAGTAATCCCCTGTAGTGCGCCGGCGATCAGCATCAAAATGATTCCGCCAGCAATAGCGACGATTACCGGGGGATACCTGAAAGCCTGAAAATTACCTGCCCACGACATGAGTGTCTGGATTTGCCGTAGCATTGGAAAGGTGGCTGTTAAAAAAATCTACTGTGGCAGCAGCGGTGGCGACTCCACCGAGACGAAAGTTTCCGGAAAAAAACCGTTGAAGCGAGTCGCTGCCGAATTGCTGTAGGCCCCGGTTTGACCGATTTCGATCCAGTCGCCTTCTTCGGCATCGATCGGCAGGAAAAACGGCGCCGGTAAAATATCCAGATTGTCGCAAGTAGGCCCCAGAATAGTGAAATCCTGGCACTCGGTGGTAATTTCACGGGTCGGGTTGATCAGCCGTGCCGGCAGCTTCATCTTGCCCATCAAGGTTTCGGACAGGCTTTGATAAATGCCGTCGTTGATATAGAGCTTATTGTCCTTGCGTAATTGAATCTGGGTCAACAAGGTACAACCACTGGCCACCAGCCCCCGCCCCGGTTCGCACATCAACACGCAGTCTCGTCGCAGCCGGGACTGGTCGAAGGCCTGTTGAATCGCGCCGAAATAGGCGCTGAGCTCGGGCGGGCGATCGTCTTCGTAGAGGGCAGGAAAACCGCCGCCTACGTCGAGGTAGTGTACCGGCACGTTGGCCCGTTCGATCACGTCGAGTGCGGTGTTAATGCCATCGACAAAAGCCTGCGGGTTACGGCACTGCGATCCCACGTGGAAGGCAACCCCTGATTGAAAATTCGCCTTGTGGACTTTTTGCAGCAGTTCCGGCGCGTCCTCGGCGGCGATTCCAAACTTATCCGAGAGTTGATACTGGGCGTCATGCACCGGGGTCACAATCCGTACCAGAACTACCTTGCCGTCGCCACCTCCGGTCACCTCGATGATCTTGTCGAGTTCCTTTTCGTGATCGATCACGAAATGATCCACGCCGTATACCTTGTGCGCAGTCATGATTGCAGCACGTGGCTTGACCGGATGCATGAAATAGGCGTCGGCCTGCGGCAAATGTTCACGAACCAATGCGATTTCAGCCAGCGACGCGGTATCGAAATGACGGATACCGGCATCGTATAAAGCCTGCAAAACGATCAGGTGGGGATTGCATTTGACCGCATACATGACCCGTCCCGGAAAAGAATCGAGGAAATAACTGGCCTGGCGCTTAAGCTCTGCCGGGCGCAGGCAGTAAATCGGATAGCCGGGTTTCAATTCTTCGACAACGTCTTCGACGGTCGCGAAATTGGGTATTTGAATTTGAGATGACATAGTTGTACTCGTGAAGTTGCGATATTCTCGCACAGTATCCGGTTAAAGAATATCCTCGATCAATACTCAGACGCCTTACCTGACCAGCTACCCAGGTTCCTGGGTTTTCGCCAGAACTTCAGTGCGGCGCCTGGCTTCATCTCGAAATCAAGTTTGTATCCGGCCCGCATCAGCAAGCGCGCACGATGCCTAGCCGACCACAACAACGCCGGCCTCAACAAGTTGGAGTCTACTTCCATTAGTAACCGCATCAGGTCCCGATCAGACCCCGATTTCAGTGCTTCCAGCAAACCTAGCTCAACCACAATCAACTGCTCAAGATTATCGGCAGCACCGATTTCGGTACAGGCTTTGGTCGCGTGGCCTAGGCTTTCAGCAAATCGATTCAGCAGCGGATCATCGCAAAACCATGCCAGCCTCTGCTCTGGTGTCGGTAACCGCTCTCCCGCCCCCCAGAACCAGAAGCTGTTGATAGCCAGCAAACCACGACTTGTCCTGTCCCGGTTAACTTCATGCTGATGCATGAACATCTGTATTTCGTTGAGCAGTTTGTACCACGGCAGTATCTGTCGACTTTGTTCGATATAGGGATTGGCGGATTTTCCAAGTACAGAAAGGATATGAGGATAGTGGGTGGGTGCATCAAAATCCTTAAGCAGCATCAGGAACAGGCCTTCAATCACTTCGCTGATATAACAATTTACATTAAATATGTTATTTAAATCTTTGATTATGTTACATATATCTGTGTTATTTTTTTGATTATTTTGAATTGGCAGGATCACCGTGCCATGCATGCCTGCCTGCAAATGGATGGCTTGTGTCAGCAATAGACGATGCGTATCATGCCCTCGGTCATGTGCAAAAGCCTGGGTCAGGGGTAGACCGGTATGGGTCTTTGTTGATTCCAGATCCAAATTCAATGCATCGCGCAAAATAGCATCGATACTGTAGGACTGATTCGGCAAACCGCTTGCCAGGCGCAGTATTTGATTCAGGTTCGGTAATCTACCCTGAAGATCCGCATCGAGTTCTTCGAGCGGCAAATCGAATAATCCGGGCAGGATGATTTGTGCCGTTGCGGGCATGAACAAACATTAATCCTTGAGACTGGCGGTCAGCAACTCGTTTAAATCATTGGACATATCGCCGCTGGCGAGCATGTCTTCTACCTGAGATTTCATCAAATTTCCTTGCTCTGCAACCAGCTTACGCCAATGCACGAAAGGATTAGCGAGCCGGGCTGCCACCTGCGGATTGATCGCATCGAGCTGCAGAATTTTTTTGGCGGTAAACGCGTAACCCGCCCCATTGACCTGGTGGAATACAGAAGAATTCGCAATGGTTGATCCCAGCAGGGAGCGTGCTCGGTTAGGGTTGTTAAGGTTATAGGCCGGGTGATCGAACAACGGTTTGATTTCATCAAGTGCATTGTCGAGGCCGCTTGAACCCAGCACACTAAACCACTTGTCGACCACTAGCGCGGTATTCTTCCATTGCTGATAAAACTGCGCCACTATTTGATCACGTAGCGGGTGACGGTAATGGACCACCATCTGCAGGCAGGCCAGTTGATCGGTCATGTTGCCAGTATTCGAGAATTGTCTTTCACAGCGCTCGAAATACTCCTCTTTATCGAGGTGCAACAGGTAGGTCAAGCCAATATTCTTCAGCCGACGTGTGGCGATCGATTGCGGATCGAGGTGATATTCGTCGGCATCGACACAGGCTTCTTCATAGTGCCCCAGTAACAGGTCTTCGTTATCCGCTGCGATTTCGAATTTCAATGCTTCACGCACTGCGCGAACCCTATGTACGTCCACCTGTTCGAGCATTTCCGCAAGGTACTTCTCTCCCGGCAATACCATCATTTCGGCCACCAACGCTCGATCCAGCATGGATCCCGACAACACGTTTTTGACCGCGCCCAGCAAAGGTTGCTGTAGTTGCGACCACTGCACGCTCTCCTGATCCAGCATTGCCAGCATGGTCCGGGTCGCTAACTGCTGGCTTGCATCCCAACGATTGAAAGGATCACTATCGCAGACCATCAAACTGGCAAGCTCATCGTTGTCCTGATCGGTACTCAGGATAATCGGCGCAGAAAATCCACGAAAAGCGGAAACCATGACCTGTGGTGGCATATCCTTGTAGTACAGCAAGGTTTCAGGTTCCTTGATATCCACGATTTGCTCGAAACTTTCTACCTTGTCCAGCATTAGCGCCTGTCCTTGCTGATCGAACAGGGCCAGGCGCATCGGCATATGAAAAGGACGATTGAGTTCACCTCGGGTGGTGCCCGCATGTTGCATGATCTTGAGCGTAAGCACCTGACTGGTGGCGTCGTACTCCCGCTTAATATCGATACGTGGAGTACCGGACTGCTCATACCAGCGTCGAAAATGCTGCAGGTCTACGCCGGAAGCATCCTGCATTGCGGCGCGAAAATCATCGGTGGTCACCGCCTGCCCGTCGTGTCGCACGAAGTATAAATCCATGCCTTTACGGAAGTTATCCACGCCGAGCAGGCAATGCATCATGCGCACTACCTCGGCACCCTTGTTATACACGGTTGCGGTGTAAAAATTATTTATTTCCTGATAAGACGCCGGACGCACCGGATGCGCCATCGGGCCTGCATCTTCACTAAACTGGTGGTTGCGCAAAACCCGCACATCGCTGATCCGCTGGATCGCCCTGGAACATACATCGGCGCTGAATTCCTGGTCTCGAAAAACCGTCAGACCCTCCTTCAGACTCAACTGGAACCAGTCCCGGCAGGTCACCCGGTTACCCGTCCAGTTATGGAAATACTCGTGTGCGATAACGCTTTCGATCGCGAGGTAATCGTCGTCAGTGGCGGTCTGATTGTTGGCGAGAACATACTTGGTGTTGAAGACATTCAGTCCTTTGTTTTCCATGGCGCCCATATTGAAGTCATCCACGGCAACAATCATGTAAAGATCGAGATCGTATTCGAGACCATACACCTCTTCGTCCCAGCGCATTGCTTTCTGCAACGAAACCATCGCATGTGCGCATTTATCCTGGTTATGGTGTTCGGTATATATTTGCAGCAGTACTTCGCGCCCCGAACAGGTGGTAAAACCGTCCTCGATACAGGCCAGATCTCCAGCCACCAGGGCGAACAGATAGCTGGGTTTGGGATAGGGATCATGCCAGCTTACCCAGTGTTGTTGTTCATTCTCCCCGGCATCCAGTCGATTACCGTTAGATAGCAGTATCGGATAGGTACTCTTGTCCGCGTGGATTTCGACATGAAAAACCGACATCACGTCGGGACGATCGAGATAGTAGGTAATATAGCGAAAACCTTCAGCCTCGCACTGGGTACAGAAATTACCGTTGGACAGATACAGGCCTTCAAGCCGGGTATTCGCCGCTGGGTCGATTTCGACTTCACAGCGCAATTCGAATGCATCGGGAACCGTCTTGATGGTCAGTGATTCCTCGCCCAGGCTGTAATCATGTTCTTGCAGGGATATCCCGTCCAGAGTTAGACCAATCAGTTTCAATTCACTTCCGTCAAGAACCAGATCTGCTTCTTTGTCGGCCGTTAATCGCTGTAGTTGCAGCGTGCTCGACACGCGCGTACTGTTAGCCTGCAGATCAAATACCAGTCGGGTTTCCCTAATCCCGAAATCGGGTTGCCGGTAGTCCTTTAAGTGCTTACGCAAGTGCTGATCGATTTTCATTCTCGGAGCCTGAAAAAATGTCGCATAAGTGTACCCTAAGGAGTATCATTCGCGGCATTTTTCATCCCCGGAGATTCACAAATGGCGGTCGAACGCACTCTTTCTATTATCAAACCCGACGCAGTTGCCAAGAACGTAATTGGCGAGATTTATAATCGCTTCGAAAAAGCCGGACTGCGTATTGTCGCGGCTCGCATGGAGCACCTGAGCGCGGAAAAGGCCGGTGAATTTTACGCAGTACACAAGGAACGCCCTTTTTATGGCGACCTCGTCGAGTTCATGACCTCTGGCCCGGTCATGGTCCAGGTCCTCGAGGGTGAAGATGCAATCGCGAAGAATCGTGAAGTGATGGGTGCCACTAATCCCGCCGATGCCGCAGCGGGCACCATACGCGCCGATTTTGCGCAAACGGTCGACGAAAACGCGGTACATGGCTCCGATGGAACCGATACTGCCAGCGTCGAAATCGCCTTCTTTTTCGGTAGCGACGGCGTCTGTCCGCGCACCCGCTAGACATCCCCCTGAAGCAGCGCGGTCAATCGCGCTGCTTTTCGGGTACAATCGAGCTCCCGGTTGATGTGTGAGGATTGACGATGAACGCTAACTATCAATGCCTGGCGCATGATTTACTAGCCCCCGAAACCTCTATACAGCAAAACCGTCATACCGAAAATCGAACGATATCACTTAGCGACAAGGCCGAGCTGGTGTACACCGATTTTGCCTACAACAGGCCTTTTTCAATTAAATCCACCGCTAGCCTCGAGCAGATTAACGATAAGATGGTCGCCTGTGGCGTTCGCCTGCTATTTGTTACCGAAATCCATGGTCTGTTGCAGGGACTGGTAACCTTTACCGACCTTTTTGGTGAAAAGCCGGTGCGCTACATCCAGGAACACGGTGGCACGCGAGAAGACATTCTGGCACAGGATATCATGACGCCGCTGGTTCAGCTGGAAGCCCTGCAAATAAAGGATGTGCTGAGAGCGAGTGTCGGTGACATCGTTGAAACCCTCGCGATTGCAGGCCGTCAACACATGCTGGTTAGTGATACCAATGACAAGGGTGAACAAACGGTAAGCGGTTTGTTTTCATCAACCCATCTTGAACAGTCACTCGGTATAAAAATCGAACTGTCACCGCGGGCACATACCTTTGCCGAGCTGGAACGCGCATTGACCTGAAGCACTGCTTATGGCGTCCTGTCCACGGCTTGCCTCCACCACGAGGGTAGATCTGCAAACGAGTCGAGCAATGCATATGGTTTGATTGGGCCGTCCAAATCGGCTTCACGAAACTTGCCGGTCCTGACCTGTATGCCCCGAATGCCACAGTTTTGTGCGGCATCAATATCGCCGACAATATCATCTCCGATCATAAAAGCCTGCTCGGCATCACATTGTAATTTCGCCAGTGAAGATTCGAAGAAAGCCGCTGCGGGTTTCCCAAGGACTAGGGCCTCACAACTGGCGGCATGCTCCAGCGCCTTGATAAAAGGTGCAACATCAAGACGCAGACCATTCTGGTCGCGCCAGTAACGGGTCATTCCGAGCGCAATCAATGCTGGCTGGGGGTCCTGCATTAAAAAACGAAAGGCGCGATTCAATAAACGATAATCCCAGGCTTCTCCCAGGTCACCGATAACCACCGCATCGACAGTGGCTTCCCGATCCAGTGAAACCGATTCGATATCACCAAAATCTGCCTGTGTCACCTCAGGCACGAACAAT
This sequence comes from Gammaproteobacteria bacterium, assembly GCA_024229615.1. Lineage (GTDB taxonomy): Bacteria > Pseudomonadota > Gammaproteobacteria. Next base: position 15,500 of record JAAESG010000355.1, read on the forward strand.
GCGACTTTATGCAATTGCCGGGATTGCAACCACTGCGCTGCGGCAACGGCCGGTGTTACGAGGTCTTTCAGGGTCGCGCTAAATCCCAGGGTCTGGAACTTGTCCAGCAAGGCTGCGCAACTACGCGATGTGGTATTGGTGACATAAAGATGGGGGATTTTTTTTCGACCGATCCATTCAAGGGTCTCGAGCGCACCGTCAAGCAGGTGCTCACTCTGGTAGATGACACCATCCAGGTCTATCAATAATGCGTTACGGGCCTTGTCAGCCTGCATTTCAAGTTGCCCTGCCGCTAGCGCTCGCGAGCCAGAATACCCCTCTAACGAAGTCCGATCAACAATAGCCTGACGATCTGTTCCAGCTTTCGAAATCGTGCTAAGGTCCTTGGCTGTTTGATTATCTCGAAGCGCGGCAAACCATGAGAATCGAAGACGATAGCAAACTCGACTACAAGGATGTTCTGATACGCCCTAAACGCAGCACGCTGGGCAGCCGCAAGGATGTGGAACTAAGCCGTGAATTCACCTTTCGCAACTACCAGTCCGATAGCGAAGATCACTATCGAGGGATTCCAATCATGGCATCCAACATGGATGGCGTCGGTACCTTCGAGATGGCGGACACCCTGGCCAGTCTGGGATTGTTTACCTGTCTGGTAAAAAACTACGAGGCCGATGAGCTGATTTCGTTTTTCAGTGCGGAAAACTCCAGTCGTCGTGAGAATGTCGCCTACTCGACCGGTATTACGGCTCAGGATTTTGAAAAATTTGAGGCCGTAAACAAACAGACTGGATCGAATCTGAAATATGTTTGTGTCGATGTCGCCAACGGTTATTCGGAGCGATTTTCCGATTTTATCAAGCAGTTACGCGACGCCTATCCCGGCATCGTCATCATCGCCGGCAATGTCGTCACCGGAGAGATGACCGAAGAACTGGTGCTGAGTGGTGCCGATATCGTCAAGGTCGGTATTGGGCCCGGCAGTGTCTGTACAACTCGAATTCAGACTGGTGTCGGTTTTCCCCAGCTTTCGGCAGTAATCGAATGCGCCGATTCCGCTCACGGCCTCGGCGGGCACATTATCGCTGATGGTGGCTGCACCTGTCCCGGAGACCTGGCCAAGGCTTTCGCTGCCGGTGCCGATTTCGTCATGCTGGGAGGAATGCTGGCCGGACATGATGAAGGTGGTGGCCAGGTGATCTCCCGCTACTTTAAAACCGGAGAAGTCAGACGGAACAAAAACGGCGACCTTGAAGATATCGTCGAGGAGAGAAAATTCGTCAACTTTTACGGTATGAGTTCGAGGGCGGCGAACGAAAAACACTTTGGTGGACTGAAAGAATACCGCTCATCCGAGGGTCGTGAAATTCAGGTTCCCTACCGTGGTGAAATTGAAAACACGATCCAGAACCTGCTCGGTGGCGTGCGTAGCACCTGTACTTATGCTGGTGCGAAGAAACTGAAGTGGTTGAGCAAATGCACGACTTTCGTCAAAACCAATCAACAATTCAACTCGGTGTTCGCCGATAAGTGACGCCGCCAGGCGTCATCCCGGTCTCCGAGACAGGATCTTGCAACAATTTACTACTCTCGAAATCCCTGCTTATACAGCGGCCCGACGTATCGAGATGGCACAAGTAGCTCGTCACCTCCCTTTCCGTACCAAGGTCTCGCCAATTTACAGATTCAGGATTTACGGCGCCATTTGTGAAATCTGGCAACCCATTCGAGCAGGCGTTCCGGAACATGCGCTCGCTTCCATTCTCCAGCGGCATACTTGTTCGCCTCGGCCAGCGTGGGATAAATATGAATCGTACCGAGAATTTTATTGAGGCCGAGACCGTGCCGCATCGCCAGCACATATTCCGCGATCAGATCCCCAGCATGCTCACCAACGATGGTGACACCGAGAATTCGATCCTTGCCGGGTGCGGTTAACACCTTGACGAACCCATGCGCCTCGCTGTCGGCAATCGCGCGATCAAGATCGTCAATTCCATAGCGAGTTACCTCGTATACAATGCCCTGCTCCGTGGCATCGCTTTCGTTCAGACCGACCCTGGCAATTTCAGGCTCAACGAACGTTGCCCAGGGAATGACCGAATAGTCCGCTTTGAATCGCTTGACGATGCCAAACAATGAATTGACCGAGCCATACCATGCCTGGTGAGCAGCGACATGTGTAAACTGGTAGGGCCCGGTAACGTCACCGCAGGCGTAGATGGTCGGAATGCTGGTCTGCAGGAATTCGTTTACTTCGATAGTACGATTGGGATTCAGTCGCACGCCGATATCTTCAAGACCAAACCCGCTGGTTCTGGGTGAACGCCCTACCGCGACGATCAGAGTATCGAATTCGACCTCGACTTCGGTATTTTCAGTTTCAGCGACCAGGTAATCCTTACCCTTGCGTTTAATAAAACGCTTCGCAGTGTGTCCAGTTAGTACCCGTACTCCTTCCGCCGTCAATTTCTGTCGTACCAATTCGGAAACTTCGGGGTCTTCACGTAGCAGGATACGCGGCAGCATCTCGACCTGTGTGACTTCAACACCGAGGCGCGCAAAAGCCTGTGTCAATTCTGAGCCTATAGGACCGCCTCCGAGAACGGCAAGCTTGCCAGGTTTATCACGCATGTCCCAAAGATTATCAGAAGTGTAATAGTCAACCTGATCGATGCCTTCGATGGGAGGTACGAACGGTTGACCGCCAGTCGCAACCACGATATTGGGAGTGCGAATGGTTTTGCCATCGACTTCCACGGTCCAGGGTGAGGTAATACGTGCCTCACCGGTCACGACATCGACCCCGAGACCACTATAGCGCTCGATCGAGTCGTGAGGCTCTATCCGCCTTATAATTCCCTGAATGCGTTCCATCACTTCGGCAAAATCAAATTCGGCAGAAGCCTTGCCAATACCGAATTCCCGACTGCGGGCGATGTGCGACATAAATTTTGCCGAACGGATGATCGCCTTCGAGGGTACGCAGCCATAGTTCAGGCAATCGCCACCCATTTTGTGCTTTTCGATCAATGTGACCCTGGCCTTGACTGCAGCAGCAATGTAAGCAGTTACCAGTCCCGCCGAGCCCGCCCCGATCACAACGAGATTGGTATCGAAGGTCTCCGGTTTGTCGAAGCCTTGCAAGGCTTTTCGATTAGTGATGAGCGCTACAATCTTGCGTCCGATAAAGGGTAGGATTGCCAGCAACAGAAACGATATCAGGATACCGGGACTGAAAATTCCACTGGCTGACTCAATCTGCGCCAACTGTGTACCGGCGTTAACGTAGACCACGGTGCCGGCGAACATTCCCAACTGGCTAACCCAGAAAAAGGTCCATAACCGCAGTGTGGTCAAACCCATTACCAGATTGATCACAAAAAATGGGAATGCAGGTACCAGGCGCATCGCGAAAAGGTAAAACGGGCCATCTTTTTCTATGCCGTCATTGATTGACTTCAGGAAGCTCCCAAAACGGGACTGCACCGCGTCTCGGAACAGATATCGCGACATCAAAAACGCCAATGAGGCGCCTAAGGTACTGGCAAAGGATACCAGTACCAGGCCCGTGAGCAGACCGAATACAGCGCCGCTCGCGAGGGTCAGCACGGCCGCACCCGGCAACGAGGCACCGGTAATAATGACATACAAAACAAAGAAAGCGATCAGCGTAAGCGCAGGATTTTCCAGGTAAAACTGGCCTATGATTTGCTGCTGCGTTTTTACATACTCAAGCGTTATATACTGGCCCAGCTCGAAATGAAAAAACACCAAGACGACGAACGCCAAAAAGCCCAGTATTAGCAATTTTTTCATGCACTAGTTTCCGTTATATACGTCCGCCTAAGACGATGTTGTTGGGGCCTGTTAACACCATTTGAATATCGCTGCTGGTAGCCATTTTTTGACCAACCAGGCGAAGTGAGCGCCGTATAGTAGCTCAATACAATCGACCTTCAACACCGTTGAACGGAAAAATGGCCCCAGCCCCGACCCATACAGTTTAGATGAGGGGGTTGCGCCGGAAAAGGCGCGCCTTGACTTGTATCATCTGGCTAGCTCTGAATCCGTCTATATCACCTTGAAAGAGCACTAGTTCAACTGGCGCAATACTCGTCGGCCCATTGCAGAAACTCTGCCTCCGGGCCTTCAAAGATTATTTCAGGTTGTTTGTTCTGTATCTGGTAACGGTACATCGGATCGTAATATTGTTCGAGTAATATTTTGATCCCTGGATAAAACTCCGCCGCACTGCCGTCCTTGAAGAAGCACTGCAAGGCTTTCTCGAAGCACTGTTTCACCTGTTTGTAGCGCTCCCCACCTAAACGTTTTTGAATACGCGCCAGGTTATCCAGAACAAAACGGCTGAACTCCGCTTCGGCGGCATCGGCATAAGCCCGCTGGTAAGCAGGCCAGCTATGCAGAATGTAATCCTCTGTGATCAAGTTGATACGAGTTTCGGTCCCGACCTGCAAAATGGCTCTCGGCGCTCTCGTCAGTGCCGCAAAAAGATACTCCGGCATGTTAATGCGTCCGATGCGTCGGCCTTCGTCTTCGACAAACATCGGCTTGCCTGGAAACCAGCTCCTATGTTTGAGCAGTTCGATCGACACACGGTTTTCCCAGTTGATCACGGTCGGCTGGGTATCGAGTGGATCCTGGCCAAAGGCAGAGCCCCGGTGATTGGCGAATCCTTCGAAATCAACATGGTTTCGAATCTGCCTGAGTATCCTGGTCTTCCCGACACCGGTCAGGCCGCCGACACAGATCAAAGGTACCTCCCTGGCCGATTGCTGCATTTCATCGATCAGAAAACGCCGCATCTCCTTGTATCCTCCGCTCACCAAAGGATAGTTGACCCCCTGTTCGCGCATCCATTGCTGGGTGGTACGAGAGCGTAATCCGCCACGAAAACAATACAGAAACCCCCGCGGATTGTTGGCGTGATAGTCCAGCCAGGCAGACATCCGCTGCTCGCGAATTTCAACTGTAGCCAGTTCCAGACCGAGACGTATCGCTTCGTCCTGACCGGCACTCTTGTAACGGGTGCCAACCTGCTCGCGTTGCAGATCATCGAGCAAGGGGATATTACTCGCAGTCGGGAAAGCCCCCTGGTTGAACTCGACCGGTGCGCGTACGTCCATTAACGGCACATCATTCAGAAATAATTGCCGGTAATCGCTGGTATCCTCTCTCATCACCTTTTACTCAAATCTTGTGTCCAATTTCCCAACAACGGTGAATCTTCGGGTTACGCTTAAAGTCCTCGGGCAGAGTCTGATGACTAATATCGCGCACTTCGTGGTATTGCAGAATATCATCGTCTAACTTGAAACCTCGTCGGTTGGTCGAGAATAGCAGCATGCCGTCGCTAGTCAGCAATTTCATTGCCTGTCCGATTAAAGCGGAGTGATCGCGCTGGATATCGAGAGTTTGCTGCATTTTGCTCGAATTGGAAAAGGATGGTGGATCGAGGAATATCAGATCAAAATCAGACTCGATTGAATACCTGTCCGGGTGATCCAGCAACTCGATGATATCGGCGCGTAAAAACCGATACCTGGCCTCATCATCGAGGCCGTTAAGGCGATGGTTTTCCTGCGCCCACTTGAGGTAATTGGCAGATAAATCAACGTTTAACACCGAGCTCGCACCGCCCAGGCCGGCCTGTACGCCGATCGAGCCGGTATAACAAAACAGGTTAAGTACGGACTTATCGTGCGCGCCTCGATAGATTATATCGCGGGTAATTCGATGATCGAGAAACAGTCCTGAATCGAGATAATCGCTCAAATTGATGAGTAGAGAAGCCGATGCTTCACGCACCTGGTAAAACTCATTCTGACTATCCTGTTTTTGATATTGCTCCGTGCCGCGCTGTCGGCGCCGGGTTTTACAGAACAATTGCTCATCCGGTATCGAAAACAAGTCCTTGATTACGTCAACCGCGACACGGATTCGATGTTCAGCCTTTTTTTTATCTATCGTTGCCGGTGCCTGGTACTCCTGCAGGTGAAACCACACCACCTCAGGCGCGATCTCACTTTGGTAGCGATCAAGTGCAAATGAAAATTCCGGTAAATCGGCATCGTAAACACGGTAACAACTGACCCCGTTATTTCTTGCCCAGCGTTGCAGATGCTTGCTGTTCTTGTTGAGTCGATTACGCAAGGGCATCGCGATTTCATCCACTGCGGCCCTCGGCCGGGTGTCGATGTCGTGCTCGCTGATGGCATTGGCCTGTTTGCCCTCGACCGTTTCGAAAATCGCAAACAGGCATTCGATCGGTCCATTCCTGACATTCTTTCGACTGATGCGTTTCAGCTTCAGGCGATGCAGCAAATCCGGATTGGCGGAAATAATAGCAAGCCTTGCCGGTGCCAGGCGTTGCGATGCATCTCCGAGATCGGCATAGAGTTGGGCCAGACCCTGCTCGCTCTGCAGTCGCTTGCCATAGGGTGGATTACAGATCACCAGATTCTCAGACGATGTCGAAAACGCCATCGCAGGCTTCTCCAGATCGGAGAGTTGCTGATGAGAAAATTCGATCAGCTCCAAAACCCCGGCCCGACTCGCGTTGGCACGGGCCGTCTCGAGGGCTTTGGCGTCGTAGTCAGCTGCATAGATCAGGATTTCATCCGGTTTCCTTACCGCTTCCTGTGCCTGCTGCAAACATTGTTGCCACAGCTCCGGTTGATGAAGCAGCCATTTTTTGAACCCGTAGTATTCCCGCTTGAGACCGGGTGCCATCCCTGCGCTGATCATCGCCGCCTCAATTGCAAAGGTCCCGGAGCCGCACATCGGATCGATCAGGCAACTACCACGAGAACCGTCCCAGCCCGCCTGCACCAACAGAGCTGCAGCGAGATGTTCCTTTAAAGGCGCCCCACTGTGCTCGAGTCGATAACCTCGCCGATGCAGGCTTTCTCCAGACAAATCAAGGCTGATGCTAGCCTGGTTATGATGAACGTTGATATGGATCTGAATGTCGGGCTGATTTTTTTCAACAATGGGGCGACTGCCACAGATTTCACGTAAACGATCAACGATGGCGTCCTTGGCTTTAAGTGCTACAAAATGACTATGATTCAATTTCGACCGGGACAGTGTTGCCGAAACAGCAATGCTGTTGCGTGCGCTGAAATGAGATTCCCAGGGTATTTGGTGAACCGCCTGGTACAACTGGGTCTCATCCTCGACCGGCAGCTGGGCGATCTCACAAAATACGCGGTTGCCAAGTCGTGAATGCAGACACACTTGATACGCGGCATCAATTCCCGCGTTGATTTCGACACCACCGTACTTTTTGCTTAAAACAGCGGCGGATGAACCGAGTATATTGCGCAGTTCATGAAACAACAGGGTTTCGAAGCCCTTGTGGCCTGTAACAAATAACTTCAGATTTTGCATCGATTCCAATCTTGCGGATACCCCCGGCAGCGGTCGATTTTACGCCTTCTATCAGAATCTTGCTAAAAAACGAATTTATATAAATAAGTCGCAGGATTTAAGGCCGGAAATCGCCTATATTAAACCCACTAAAACCGATTTGAAACGCCCTTCCAATGACGCCCTCCGACCAGCATCCAGATACTGATTCGAAATCAGGTGAGGATGTTTATGCCGAGATCAGCAGTATCAGTAAAAAAATGATCACTGAAATGCTGGTACGCATGATCGAAAGTGCTGAGGATTATCGTAGCTGGAGCCTGTCCGATCAGGATGGTAGTCGCATGATCAAACTGGTTAAGCACAAACAACGCATCATCTGCTCTGCTTTTTCGTTCCAGCTTAACAAACACTTTTCAGAATTCAAGGCAGGCAACCTGTCTCTAGCACAGGAAAAGGGCGCACGTGACTGGCAGAAACTGGGATTATCCGGCGCCAATGAAACAGCGGAAACCGATGTGCTACAGGATATTACGGATCGCTACAACAATGCATTCAAAGAATTCGACCGGACTATTCTGAAACGCCTGCAGGCCTGTCTCAAACGTTCCCGCGCAAGCCTCTATGAAAATCCCTTACAGGTAAAAAGGCTTTGTGAATCCTATCAGTATGCGATCGACAGCCTCAACCTCGAAGTCAGTTACAAAATTGCACTTTACAATCTTTTTGCCGACCGCTTTATCGAGGCACTCGGCCCCTTGTACCGATGTATCGACCAGGTCCTGATCAAAAATGGCATGTTGCCGGAAATCCCGGCCGCGCGCATTCACCTGCGCGATATCGAAGGCCTCAGCGAATCGAACCCGCCGCAATCATTCAGTCCGGACCAAAGCGGCTGTCGACTGATGATTTTACAGCGTTTCAAAGAACAATCACGCGCCCCATCGAGTGATTTCAAGAATCTGTTTCCGGAACTGAAACAGGTTTTCAGCGAGAATGACCTCGTCGACAACGACGAGCAAATCGATCAACTCAACCTCATATTTAAATTAATATTTGAAGATGAGGACTTACCTTCGCCTGTCAAACAGCAACTCGCTCGATTACAGATTTACGTCTTTATCACCGCGATACAGGAAGACGGTTTTCTGCGACGTTCCAGTAATCCGGCACGTCGGTTGCTGGATAGCATCATCAGCAGCGAAGTTGAGATAGCCAAAGCAGGCGACACGGATTTTTCGGGTATAGATTTTATACGACAGCGTATCGATGCCATCGCGAGCCATGAATTCATCACCGTTGATAGCTACGCCGAGATGCTCGACGCCTACCAGGTATTTCTGAATGAAAACGAAATCGCGGTGCGCAAAGCGCGCAAGATGGAAGCAACGCAAAAAGTTTTACCCCTGGTGAAAAGTCGACTCAACGAAATCACTCAACCTCTCAAAATTCAGGGCACCCAACTGATTCTGTTTGAAAAGGTCTGGTTACCATTAATGGTACAGATCGCTTTGCAGCAGGGAATGGACTCCGATCCCTGGCACAAGTCTATCGCCATGGTTCAGAAACAGGTCTGGTCGCTGATTCCCAAATCGAATACTGAGGAGCAGGAGGAACTGCGCAAGTTACTGCCGACTGTCGCACATTCCCTGCATCGTGCGATGCGCAGCCTCAAGCTGGCTGAGCCCTTGCAACAATCGCTGCGCGACTATCTCAAGCTCGAACAACAAAACGTGGCCGAAAAAACCGCGCGCAACATCATCGAAGCCAAGCGCAAAACCCGCTCACTGGGACAACAGTCATTCGATAACCTCGAAAATACGACCGAGTTTGATGCAATGATGCAAACCGGCGTGTTTCAAATCCCAAAAGATACGCTTGAGGCCTTCAAGTCAGTTAAATCAGAGGAACCGAAAAAAATCAATCAGGTCGAGGCGCTCGCTACCGGCGACTGGGTAAATATGAAACGGGATGGAATTAAGTTGCTAGCCAAGGTCGCCTGGAAATCCGAAGATTCCAACCTTTTCATTTTCGTTGACCGCGACGGTAAACGAATCTGCGAAGTGGATGCGGGTAAACTCGAGCGGCAATTTGAATCGAGCGAGGTTTCGCTGATGGACTCGGTTTCTACCGATTCGGAAAAGACTCAGTTCAGCTTCATGAAGAACCTGTAGCTAGACTCCTAGCAGTAATCTGGTCGGATCCTCCAGAATATTCTTGATCGTCACCAGGAACTGGACCGCTTCTTTACCATCGATAATACGGTGATCATAGGTTAAAGCCAGATACATCATCGGCCGAACCACAATCTCTCCGTCAATAACCACGGCACGCTGCTGGATCGAATGCATACCCAGAATCGCCGATTGTGGGGGATTCAGGATAGGAGTTGACAACATCGAGCCGAAGATTCCACCGTTGGTAATGCTAAAGGTACCGCCGGTTAACTCTTCTATGCCGAGCTTGCCATCACGGGCACGCAGCCCCATGTCACGAATCGTTTTTTCTATATCGGCATAGCTCAATTGATCGGCATCGCGCAGAATCGGCACCACCAGACCACGGTCCGAGCTAACCGCAATTCCAATATCGAAATAGTCGTGATAAACAATATCATCACCGTCGATCGACGCGTTTACGGCTGGAAAGCGTTTTAACGCTTCTACCGCCGCGCTGGTAAAAAATGACATCATGCCAAGTTTTACATCATGGTTTTTTTCGAACGCGTCGCGGTATTGAGCACGCGCATCCATCATCGGTTTAAGATTGACCTCGTTGAAGGTTGTCAACAAGGCCGCGGTATTCTGTGCCTGCTTGAGGCGTTCCGCTATTTTGGAACGCAAGCGGCTCATCGGCACGCGACGATCGTTGCGCCCCGTAGACGGTATAGCCGCGGCCGGGGGTGTAACCATGGCCGGCGCTTCAGTGCTGACAGCCGGTGCTTCGGCTTTGACCTCCGCATTCTGTTGTTGCAAATGCTGTTCGACATCTTTTTTCAGGATTGCGCCCTTCTTTCCGCTGCCCTGAACATCATCGATATTGAGGTTATTTTCGTTGAGCAATTTGCGCACTGCCGGGCTGGCCCTGTTCGCCACGGCACTGTCTTCAGTTTGCACCTCAGCAGCGGGTTCAACTGCTGCTTCTGTATTTATCACACCCAGCACATCGCCATTTTTTACCGTGTCACCGGATGCAAACGCGATCGATTCAATCACGCCGGCGGTACTGGCCACAATTTCAAGCACGACCTTGTCTGTTTCGAGATCGACGATGTTCTCCTCGACTGAAACACTGTCCCCGACCTGCTTGTGCCAGTCCCCGAGAGTTCCCTCGCTTACCGACTCGGGTAATACGGGTACCTTTATTTCTACCTGCATTGTTTGCTCCAGTGTTTTCGCTTTTATATATGTGAAGAATCTCTGTACCTTGTCGAGATTCTTTACTCGAGTCTATCCGAATACTCGGCTTCAAATGCAGCCTTGACCAACGCCGTTTCCTGTTTCTGGTGTAAGGCCATGTAACCCACTGCGGGTGATGCCGCCGAGATCCGACCTGCGTATTGTACCTGTAACGGTGTAAAGATCTCGTTCAGGCGGCTCTTGAATTCCCGGAACATCCCCTGATTCCGAGGCTCGTCCTGGCACCAGACAACATTTTCAAGCGCCGGGTAACGATCATGAATCGCCTTCAGGTCCGTTTTTGGAAAAGGATACAGCTGTTCGATTCTGACGATCGCGGTGCTGTGATCGTATTGCTGTTCACGCGACTCGTAAAGTTTGTAGTATACCTTACCACTGCACAGAATCAGGCGCTTGACCTTGCTGTCGTCGGCTTTATCTACTTCGGGAATCACTTTCTGGAACTCACCTTCGCTGTAGGCACCAAGCGGCGAAACCGCGAGCTCGTGACGCAACAGGCTTTTCGGGCTCATGACAACCAGGGGCTTACGAAAACCGCAGGCCATCTGGCTGCGTAACAGGTGAAAGATCTGTGCCGGCAAGCTTGGTTGAACTACACGCATATTGTGTTGCGCGCACAATTCGAGATAACGTTCGATGCGCGCCGAGGAATGTTCCGGTCCCTGACCCTCATAGCCATGCGGTAACAACATAACCAAACCACTGAGTCGACCCCATTTCATTTCGCCCGAGCTGATGAACTGATCTATAACCACCTGTGCGCCGTTGGCAAAATCGCCAAATTGGGCTTCCCAGATGACCAGTGTTTTCGGATCAGTCGAAGAATACCCGTATTCGAAGCCGAGTACCGCTTCTTCGGATAAGAACGAATTGATGACTTCGAAGCGTGGCTGATCCTCGGCGATATGTTTGAGTGGTTTATAAATACTGCCACTATTTTGATCATGCAAAGCAGCATGGCGATGGAAAAAAGTGCCACGTTCACTGTCCTGCCCTGACAGACGAATGCCATAACCGTCATCGAGTAGCGTGGCATAGGCAAGATTTTCCGCAAATCCCCAGTCGCCCGGAAGTTCACCGTCGAGCATTTTTTGCCGGTTCTCCATGATCTTGTCGACGCGCGGATGCATTTTAAAGTCTTCCGGCAGGGTTAATATGCTTTGACCCAATCGTTGAATTCTGTCCGTATCGACCGCGGTACCGGTTACCGAATTGACATCACCCTCCTGCAAACCCGCCCAATCACGCGCCGCCGTGGGTTCGAGTCCGGATATAACATTGAGGGCAACGGCTCCACCCTCATCCAGTGCGCGTCGATAGTCGGCGATCATTTCATCTACTTTTTTACGCGTCGTAAAACCCTCATTTATCAAACGTTCGGCGTGTAACTCGGCTAGTCGTGGGTGTTTGCGCACGGCCTGGTACATCAATGGCTGAGTAACCGCAGGCTCATCCGCTTCGTTATGACCGTAACGACGGTAGCAAACCATATCGATGACAACATCCTTCTGGAAAGTTTCACGATACTTGACCGCAATTTCGGCGATAAACACACAGGCTTCCGGATCGTCTCCATTAACATGAAAAATGGGTGCCTGTACGATGCGTGCAACCTCGGTGCAGTAGAGCGAGGAGCGCATATCACGCGGATTGCTGGTGGTGAATCCGATCTGGTTGTTGACAATAATGTGGATAGTGCCACCGGTGCGGTAGCCCCTGGTTTCACACATATTGAAGGTTTCCATGACCACACCCTGACCGGCGAATGCCGAGTCACCATGAATCAGTACCGGCAATACATCGTTCGTGGTGCGGTCGCTAAAGCGACGTTGGCGCGCCCTCACCGAGCCTTCTACAACCGGGTCCACAATCTCAAGATGTGAGGGGTTAAATGCAAGTGCCAGGTGCATCGGTCCGGAATCCGTATATATATCGGATGAAAAACCCTGGTGATACTTGACGTCGTGGTTGTAACGTTCGTCAAAATCGACGTTGCCTTCGAATTCATCGAACAGGTCACTCGGCATTTTGCCGAAGATATTGGTGAGTACGTTCAGACGGCCCCGATGAGCCATGCCGATGACAACCTCGTGGGTATTGGTAACGCCGGCCTGTTGCACGACTCGATCGATAATCGGGATCAAAGATTCCCCGCCTTCCAGTGAAAAGCGTTTTTGGCCGATGTATCGCGTATGCAGGTGTTTTTCCAGATATTCTGCGGCGATAATCCGGTCTAGAATTCGATTACGGCGACCTTCCCGGAAGTTGGGTGTTGCCATTGTGGTTTCGATCTGTACCTGGATCCAGCGTTTTTGCGCCCGATCCTCAATGTGCATGTACTCCGAACCTATCGCGCCACAATAAATTTTTTCGAGGCGTTCGATAATTTCCCGTAACGGTGCTTCTTCGACACCAAACAGTGAACCCGTGTTAAAAACCGTATCGAGATCCGCTGCCGACAGGTTGTTGCCTTCGAGTGTCATGTCCTTGATTTCGGGAATCCTGAACAGATTCAGCGGATCCAGGCGTGCTTTCTGATGACCCTTGACCCGATATACACTGATTAACTGCAACACCCTGACCTGCTTGGCGTCATGCTCGTGCAAGTCGCCGCTACTGATGCCATTACCTGCCTTCTTGTTGCGCACCGCGGACTTCATCTGCGCCTGGATTTCAAGGTGATCCTGATCCGCAGTCAACGCTCCATTTTTCAATTCAGCGAACCAGTTGCGCCAATTTTCATCGACACTGGATTCATCCTTGAGATATTTAGAATAGAGTTCTTCGATGAATGCAGCATTGCTCCCGTGAAGGTAACTTTGTTGCTGCATTTTTTTCATGCTCATGATGGCTTACCTTTAGGCTGATTCATCGGCCGGAGAAATAGACATACTGTTCACATAATAGCCGAAGTTCAGTGATTAATAATGCAAATTATTCAGCATCGATACGATGCGAAGAATCGGAACAATTGTCAATATCAATCTGTGCTGCTCCTATATACCGCAGGAAGCTGTTTTTAATCCCACCAGCACTGTTAGAATACCTGCATTCTCAACCTGCACCCTAAGATATTTCATTGAAGGAGTACTCGCAGTATGGCGCAATATATTTTCACCATGAACGGGGTGGGCAAGGTCGTCCCCCCGCAAACCGAAATTCTGAAAAATATTTCGCTCAATTTTTTCCCGGGCGCAAAGATCGGGGTGCTGGGTTATAACGGCGCCGGAAAATCCACGTTGCTGCGTATCATGGCGGGAGTCGATACCGAACACAGCGGCGAAGCCCGACCACAGGCCGGCACCAAGATCGGGTACTTGCAGCAGGAACCTGAGCTCAACGCGAACCTGAATGTACGCGGCAACGTCGAACTGGGCGTCGCCGAAAGCAAGGCCCTGCTCGATCGCTTCAACGAAATCAACCTGAAATTCGCCGAGCCCATGTCCGATGATGAAATGAACGATTTACTCGCGCAGCAAGCCGAGATGCAGGAGAAAATCGATGCTGCCGGCGCCTGGGATCTGGAGCGCAAGCTGGATATCGCTGCTGACGCCTTGCGATTGCCTGCCTGGGATGCCGAGGTTGAACATTTATCCGGGGGCGAAAAACGGCGCGTCGCCTTGTGTCGCTTGCTGTTGTCGAATCCCGACATGCTGATACTGGACGAGCCCACCAATCATCTCGACGCGGAATCGGTGGCCTGGCTGGAACGTTTCCTCAAGGATTTCCCGGGTACAGTGGTGGCGGTGACCCATGACCGCTATTTCCTCGATAATGTTGCCGGCTGGATTCTTGAACTCGATCGCGGGCATGGAATTCCGTGGGAAGGTAACTACTCTTCCTGGCTTGAGCAGAAACAGAAACGCCTCGAGCACGAAGAACGCTCCGAAAAGGCACGTCAGAAATCAATGCAGGCAGAACTGGAGTGGGTACATGCCAATCCCAAGGGACGCCAGTCGAAGAGCAAGGCACGCCTCAAACGCTTCGAGGAACTGTCTTCGCAGGAATACCAGAAACGTTCAGAAACTCGCGAGCTTTACATCCCACCCGGGCCACGCCTCGGCGACTTAGTCGTCGAGATCGAAGGCGGTAAGAAGTCCTACGATGACAAACTGCTCTACCAGAACCTGGAGTTCAAGCTGCCGCGCGGCGGCATCGTCGGCATTGTCGGTCCAAACGGAGCGGGAAAGACCACGCTGTTTCGCATCATGGTTGGTCAGGACACCCTCGATGAAGGCTCGATCAAAATCGGTGAAACCGTGAAAGTCGCCTATGTCGATCAGTCGCGTGACGACCTCGATGGTAGTAAAACTGTTTGGCAGGAGCTCTCCGACGGGCTTGATAACATCGTGGTCGGCAGCTACGAAGTGCCATCACGAGCCTATGTATCACGTTTCAACTTCCGTGGCGCGGCGCAACAAAAGTTTGTCAAGGATCTCTCCGGTGGTGAACGCAATCGCCTGCATCTGGCCAAGCTATTGAAGAGTGGTGGAAACCTGTTGTTACTCGACGAGCCGACCAATGACCTCGACGTCGAAACCCTGCGAGCACTCGAAGAAGCGATACTCGATTTCCCCGGTTGCGTGGTCGTTATATCGCACGACCGCTGGTTTCTGGACCGCATCGCAACCCATATCATCGCGTTTGAGGGTAACAGCGAAGTCTATACTTATGAAGGCAATTACAGCGAGTACGAGAGTCATCGCAAGCAACGCCTGGGTCAGGAGGCCGATCAGCCGCACAGAATAAAATACAAGAAGCTCGAAGTCTAATGTCCGATATCGAAAAACTCTTCAAACGCCTCGACCTCCTGCTTGACCGCGTCGAAAAAATGGTGCCGGGCCAGGACGAGATCAAAACTGAACCAGGATATTCCGCCTACCGCTGGTCAGCCGGTGGACTCGACGGGATATCGCAGTTTGATCAGGTGGACAGGACTGAGCTATTGCACCTCGAGCGTCAGCAAAACCTGCTATTCAAGAACACATCACAGTTCCTCAATCATAAGCTTGCCAATAACGCCTTGTTGTGGGGGGCTCGCGGCACCGGCAAGTCTTCGTTGATCAAGGCGCAATTAACAGAATTCAAGAACCAGGGTCTGTGCATCGTCGAAATTCCTAAAGCTGCCACCAGCGAGCTATTCGACATCATCCACACACTGGCCGTCGATGGACGTAAATTTATTATTTATCTCGACGACCTGTCTTTTGAAGCCAACGACGACTCGTACAAGGCGCTCAAGGCTTGCCTGGAAGGTTCGCTGCAACCACAGCCCGATAACGTCATCATTTATGCCACATCGAATCGCCGTCACCTGATGCCCGAATCGATGCAGGACAATCTGGACAGCACCATGGTCGATGGACAACTCCATCCGAGCGACGGCATCGAGGAAAAAATTTCGCTATCCGACCGTTTCGGCCTGTGGCTGTCCTTCCACCCCTTCACTCAGGAGCAGTACCTGGCGGTGGTCGAGCAAACCTTGTGCGCCAGGAAGTTGAAAATGGATGAGGAAGCGCGCCTCGAGGCAGTACGATTTGCGACTCAACGCGGATCACGCAGCGGGCGTATTGCCGTGCAGTTCGCGGCCTACTGGGAAAGCCTGCTTTAAGCCCGGCCATGCTCGCGGTAAATTAATTCCTAATTGCAAATTAAGTTGATCTGGATCAACATGTCCCAGTGTTGTTGCGTGAATATTAGCAGATCTGAGCAACTAAAATTAATGAACACATCAATCAGTAGGTTTGACTTCTTACAGGGAAAGTTTAGTGCAAAAAACCACCCGGTAAGACCACCCTGGGCACTAGCCGAATCCGACTTTATCGACATTTGTAATCATTGTGGGGATTGTGTCAAGCAGTGCCCAACTAAAATAATTACCATGGGTCGAGGGCGATTTCCAGTGGTTAGTTTTGAATACGGTGAATGCCTGCTTTGTGGGGACTGTGTCAAAGCCTGTTTAACCGGCGCCTTGACACAGGCTCGCCAGACCTCGGCCTGGGCTCTGAAAGCGGGACTTTCCACAGAGCGCTGTCTTGCCTTCAAATCGGTCGAATGTCGAAGTTGCTATGACCCTTGCGAGAGCCGCGCAATCAAAATGAAAAGCCAGATCGGCGCGGTTGCAATTCCAGTTATCGACGAATCGCTCTGTAATGGTTGTGGTGCCTGCTATGCACCCTGCCCAACAGGCGCCATTGAAATACGAAAACTACTGGAGCCAGCAGCATGAATATCAGCGGTGTACTGGTGCACGCCTACCCCGAGAAGATCGCATCCGTTTCTCGCCATCTGGAAACGATAGCGGGACTCGAGATCCACGCCAGCAACGAAGCTGGAAAAATCGTGGTCACGCTGGAAGAAGCTGACGACACCAGCATGTCTGGCAAATTACTGGATTTACAGAAGATACCCGGGGTCTTGAACGCCTCGATGATTTACCACCAATTTGACGAATTACGAGATTGAGTACGTGCCGGGCACAAACCCGGGATCCGACATGGTCTACAGGAGGCCTGAAATGAAACTGAGCAGACGAGATTTCATCAAAACCAACGCCGCAGCTGCTACCGCAGCGGCAGCCGGGATTACCCTACCCGGCGTCAATACCGCTCTCGCGGCCAGCAAGGACGATATTCGATGGGACAAGGCGCCCTGTCGATTCTGCGGCACCGGATGCAGTGTGCTGGTCGGTACAAAAAACGGGCGAATCGTGGCCACCCAGGGTGATCCGGATGCGCCAGTCAATCGAGGACTTAACTGTATCAAGGGCTACTTCCTGTCGAAGATTATGTATGGCAAAGACCGCCTCACCCAACCCCTGTTACGCATGAGTAATGGTGAGTATGACAAGGAAGGCGAATTTACAGCGGTCAGCTGGGAAAAAGCCTTCGATGTCATGGAAGAAAAATTCAAGGCGGCGTTGAAACACGATATAGAAGCCAACAAGGGAAAACCGCCCGAGAAAATCGTCTCGACCGTCGGCATGTTTGGCTCGGGTCAATGGACCGTATGGGAAGGCTATGCGGCCTCCAAGCTTTACAAGGCCGGGTTCAGATCCAACAACATCGACCCCAATGCCCGCCACTGTATGGCTTCCGCAGTTGGTGCATTCATTCGCGGCTTTGGTTCCGATGAACCAATGGGTTGCTACGACGACCTCGAGCACGCCGATGCCTTCGTACTATGGGGTTCGAACATGGCTGAAATGCACCCCATTCTCTGGTCACGCCTTACCGATACCCGCTTGACCAAACCGGGTTGCGAAGTACATGTACTGTCGACTTTCGAACACCGCTGTTTCGACCTCGGCGACAATAACATGGTGTTTACGCCACAAACCGACCTCGCGATCCTGAACTACATCGCCAACTACATCATTCAAAACAAGGCTTATGATCAGGATTTCATCGACAACCACGTCAATTTCACCAAGACGCCAACCGACATCGGTTATGGCCTGCGACCCGAGCACCCATTACAGCAAAAGGCGAAAAACGCCAACAAAGGCAAGCTCTCGAAAATCAGTTTCGAGGAATACGCGAAATCAGTAGAGCCCTATACACTCGAGTATGCGGCGGAGCTTTCCGGGGTACCCGAGAAGAAACTGCTCAAACTGGCAAAACTCTACGCCGATCCCAAGCGCAAAATTAGTTCTTACTGGACCATGGGATTCAATCAGCATTCCCGCGGCGTCTGGGCTAACGGTCTGCTCTACAACATACATCTGTTAACGGGCAAGATATCCGAACCCGGCAACAGCCCGTTTTCGCTGACCGGGCAACCCTCCGCCTGTGGTACCGCTCGCGAAGTGGGAACCTTTGCGCATCGCTTGCCGGCCGACTATGTCGTGTTCAAAAAGCCGCATCGCGATCTCGCAGAAAAGATATGGGGATTACCTGCCGGAACCCTGCCGGGCAAAAAAGGCTATCACGCAGTGCTACAAAATCGCATGCTCAAAGACGGCAAGCTCAACGCCTATTGGGTGCAGTGTAACAACAACATGCAGGCTGCCCCCAACATGAACGAGGAAACCCTGCCGGGTTATCGCAATCCAGCTAATTTTATCGTGGTTTCGGATCCCTATCCGACAGTCACGGCGATGGCGGCCGACCTGATATTGCCGACCGCAATGTGGACCGAAAAAGAAGGTGCCTATGGTAACGCGGAACGGCGTACCCAGTTCTGGCGTGAACAGGTTCAGGCTCCAGGTGAATCGAAATCCGATCTATGGCAAGTGGTTGAATTTTCCAAGCGGTTCAAGGTGGAAGACGTCTGGCCCGAGGAGGTTCTCGCTAACAAACCTGATTTGCGCGGTAAGACGCTTTACCATGTATTGTTTGCCAACGGTCAGGTCGACAAATTCGGCAAAACCTCGGTCACCGACAAGCGTGGCAACCAATACAGCAATCACGAAATGGAGGATTTCGGATTTTACCTGCAAAAAGGATTGTTCGAAGAGTATCGCCGATTTCAGTTCGAGGGTCCGAAGAAAGGCCACGAGATGGCCGATTTCGATACTTACCACGAAACGCGCGGCTTGCGCTGGCCGGTTATCGACGGCAAAGAAACCCTTTGGCGTTACCGCGAAGGCTACGACCCCTATGTCAAAGCCGGTGAAAAAGTAAAGTTTTACGGCAAAAGTGACGGTCGCGCTAATATTATCACCGCGCCTTACGAGCCAGCGGCCGAAAGCCCCGACGCAGAGTACGATCTCTGGCTGAGCACCGGTCGCGTACTCGAACACTGGCATTCGGGTTCTATGACCCGACGCGTACCCGAGCTTTACCGCGCGTTTCCGGACGCGGTGATCTACATGCATCCAGATGACGCCAAGGAGCGCGGCTTGCGCCGTGGCATATCCGCTCGCCTGGTCAGCCGTCGTGGTGAGATCAGCGCTCGTATCGAAACCCGTGGACGCAACCGGGTACCAAGGGGACTGGTATTCGTGCCCTGGTTTGATGCGAGCCGATTGATCAACAAGGTTACCCTGGATGCGACCGACCCGCTATCCAAGGAAACCGATTTCAAGAAATGCGCGGTCAAGGTGATCAAGGCTTGATCTGATCCGAGTGGAAAATGCCGATTAAAGCTTCAAAATCGGGAGTCCCTTCCCGGCAGGCCGAAAGCCGACGCAGGTTTTTGCTCGACTTGAGTCGCAGTGCTACCGGGGTGACGCTATTGAGTCTCGGTGTGGGCCTGTATTCGCGTCAATCAGCGTCGATGCCCGCGGAAGCCATCCGACCTCCCGGCGCACTCGAAGAGGCAGAGTTCGCTTCGGCCTGTATTCGTTGCGGTCTGTGCGTGCGTGCCTGCCCCTTCGACACGCTGGACCTCGCGCGACTGGGAGATGGCATTACCACTGGTACACCTTATTTCACGGCACGCGATGTGCCCTGCGAGATGTGCGACGATGTTCCCTGCGTTCAGGCTTGCCCTTCGGGGGCGCTCGACCCCGAATTGAAGCAAATCGATGAGGCACGAATGGGGCTCGCAGTGCTAGTCGATCAGGAAAACTGCCTTAATTTTCGGGGTCTGCGTTGTGATGTCTGTTATCGCGTCTGCCCTGCGATCAATCAGGCGATTACGCTGAAACACATCCCCAATACCCGCAGTGGCAAGCACGCCAAGTTCATCCCGACCGTGCACGCCGATGCCTGTACCGGTTGCGGCAAGTGCGAGTATTCCTGCGTACTCGAGGAGGCGGCAATCAAGGTATTGCCGCTACATCTTGCCAGGGGTGAACTGGGCAAACACTACCGTTGGGGCTGGAAGGAAAAAGAAGCCGCTGGTTCGAGCCTGGTGACTCCGGATGGCGAGCACCGTTACAACTTGCCTTCCGGTAAAACCTATGATTTCGAAGGCGAAGGCCTGTTGGAGTCGAGCCAGTGAAGAATTCTCCGTTTCCCGGATTCGAAGCCACCAAAAGCAAGGGCTGGTTGATGGCGCACAAATGGTTAATGCTACGCCGAATCAGCCAGATAACTATTTTTGCACTCTTTCTCCTGGGGCCTGTTTTCGGTGTCTGGGTTGTCAGTGGAAACCTGAACTCCAGCCTGACCCTGGAAATACTGCCATTGACTGATCCCTATCTATTAACGCAATCCCTGGCCGCTGGCCACATGCAGGAAGCGACCGCACTGACAGGAGGTCTCATCGTCGTGGTTGTTTATTTTCTGCTCGGTGGCAGGACGTTCTGTTCGTGGGTGTGTCCGGTTAACCTGATAACCGACCTCGCCTTCTGGTTGCGCCAACGCCTCGGTATTCGTGGCGCATCCAGTCTCCCCAGGTACACACGCTACCTGCTGCTCGTGGCAACACTGGTGTTGGCTTTTGTAACAGGCAGTATTGCCTGGGAGCTGATCAACCCGGTCTCGATGTTTCACCGCGGCGTAATTTTTGGAACCGGGTTCGCCTGGCTCATATTGCTCGCTGTGTTTCTCTTCGATCTGTTCGTCAGCCGTCGCGGCTGGTGTGGCCACCTCTGTCCGGTCGGCGCTTTCTACAGCTTGCTCGGTACGCACAGCATGCTGCGAGTACGCGCTAACGCTCGCGAGAAATGTGACGATTGCATGGACTGCTACCTGGTTTGTCCGGAGCAACAGGTACTACGACCTGTACTGAATGGCAGGGACAAAGGGATAGGACCTGTCATCGTTTCCCCAAACTGTACCAACTGTGGACGCTGTATCGATGTCTGCTCGCAGGATGTCTTTCATTTCGGACTTCGATTTTACAATGCCGATCCGCTTGGATCTGATACCAACTACCTGGCTAGTCATTCTTCGGGAGTGTAAGCACTATGAAATATCTAAAAATTTTTACCATCTTAGTTACCATCCTGGGCTTAGGGCTCGCCTTCCAGTCGAGAGCGCAGGAGGTCAATTCACTGCGTGGTCCGGTCGATCTCGACCAGGACTCAAACGCACCTGAAATGAAGAAGTACCCGAAGGATGGAAAACCGATTGCACGCGACTATGTACAACAACCCCCACTGGTACCGCACACAATCGCGCGCTACAAGATAAACCTGAAATCGAACAAATGTTTGAGCTGCCACAGCTGGAAAAACTATCGCCAATTCGATGCAACCAAAATCAGCCAGACACATTTCGAGGATCGTGATAACAATGTGCTGGCCAACGTTTCCGCACGCAGATATTTTTGCACTCAATGCCATGTACCTCAGGCAGATGCCAAACCGCTGGTCGAGAACGAGTTCAAACCCGTTAGTGCAATCACCGGCGAGTAATCCTCGCCGCAGTAACACAGGAATCGCGTCATGAGCAATCAATCCGAAAATAAACCAAATTTCTTGAAATCACTGTGGCGAGTATTGAGAACTCCATCCGTAAGTTACTCGCTGGGCAGCGTGTTGCTGGTTGGATTTGTTTCCGGAATCATTTTCTGGGGCGGATTCAATACGGCCATGGAGATGACCAATAACGAGGAATTCTGCATCTCCTGTCACGAAATGGAAGACAACGTGTATGCAGAATACAAGGACACAATTCACTACAGCAACCGCACTGGAGTGCGGGCTACCTGTCCCGACTGCCACGTGCCGAAAGAATGGCAGCACAAGGTCATCAGGAAAATCCAGGCCAGTAACGAATTGCTGCACAAGGCACTCGGTTCGATCGACTCGCGTGAGAAATTTGAGGCCAAACGACTAAAACTCGCGCAAAACGTATGGCGTGCGATGAAACAAACCGATTCGCGAGAATGCCGTAACTGTCACGACCTCGATTCGATGGATTTCGGCGAACAGGGACGTCGGGCAGTTAAACAGCACTCGGAAGCACTGGAAAATAAGTCCACCTGTATCGACTGCCACAAGGGTATCGCGCACGAACTACCCGATATGCACGACGTCGATCCAACCAGTGTTATCGGTAACTGAAAGCGTAGGTTTCATCCCGCAATCTGCACTGCAGATATCCGGGGTCTTGCTGGTTTGATTTGATTGCCGGATAAGAAAATCGTTGCGCAGAGCAATTAACGCATGACGAAGGGATTTGCCATCGGTTCGCTCGAAGTATTGATCCAGACTGTCTTGGTCCGAGTGTAATCGAAAATCGTATCGACACCGCTCTCGCGATCGGGCCACTGTTTTTAGCCAGCTTTTCCAGCACCTGCTCGCGGATGCCCGACTGGATAAAGACACGGGAACCAGCAACGCAACTCTGCCCGGTGGCGCCAAAATTACCGGCGATAATGCCGTTGACGGCGCCTTCAATAACGGCGTCATCGAATACCAGGACCGGCGACTTGCCTCCCTGTTCCAGTGATACCACGGTAAAAATTTTCTGCCGTATTGCGCACGAGATGACGCGCAGTTTCAGGCCCTCCGGTAAATGCGACCCGGGCCACATCAGGATGACTTGTCAGCATTCGTCCGCAGGGTTCACCGTAACCGGTTTTGACATTGACTACGCCAGGTGGAAATCCAGCTTCATCAGCAATCCTGATAAACTCAAACATCGGCGCCGGTGCCATTTCAGGGGCCTTGAGAACCACGGTGTCGCCAGCCGCCTGGGCTAGAAAGTCGCAACCATAACAGGTACGCCCGGACAATTCGCCGCCTGTTGCGAAGAACGTGGCGTCACCGAAGGCCTTGAATTGTCATCGATCACGTGCCAATCTTTACATCTCTACCATAGCAAACGCGTGTTTTGCGTTTGGAGCACGTCACTTGGACCTAGCAGAAGAAACAGATTTACTCCGCAAAATCCCGATGTTTGCCAAGATGGAAACCTCCAAATTGAAATTACTGGCCTTCGCCAGCGAAATCGTCGGCTTCCAGGATGGCGATATTGTCTTTAGTAGCGGTGACAGCGCCGATTTCGCTTACGTCATCATGGATGGCGCGGTAGATATTATTACCGAAACCAACAGTGGCCCGATTGTCACGTCGACCCTCAGACAAAATCATCTAATTGGTGAGTTGGGATTACTCAACAATGCCCCGCGAAATGCGACCCTGGTCGCCAACGGAGATCTTCATGCGATGAAAATAACCGCCGAAATGTTTTTCCGCATACTGCGGGAAAATTCGGAAGTTGCACTCGATGTTATTCGTATGCTGAGCAGCAAGCTGACACAATCCCATGAGCTGGTCGAAGCACTACAAAAGCAGGTAAATCAACAGGACGAGGCTTAATGGCATCCCCCGAAGTGCAAGATATTTGCGGGATAGATCGTTTTCATTCGTTATGGCAACGTTGCCTGCTCGTCGCAATGCCGGACCACAGTGTCGCTATTCATAAGCAACTACTGTATGCATATAACGAGCCCCAACGTCATTATCACACCCTGGCGCATATCGAGCATTGCCTGGGCATGTTCGATTCCTGCGAATCTCTCGTTGACAATCCTGACGCACTCGAAATTGCCGTCTGGTTTCACGATGTCATTTATGAGCCCGAAAAAAGCGACAACGAAGCAAACAGCGCCGAGTTATACCTGGAACTCTCCGAAGGGGTCCACGCCACCGAATTGCGTCAATTAGTGGCTCGATTAATCATCGCGACCCTGCACGATGGCAGTCCACTCGAAGACAGCGATGCCCGCTATATGATCGACATTGATCTTTCCAGTTTCGGTCTTGCCTGGGAGGAATTTGAACGCGACAGTCAAAATTTGCGCGCCGAAAAACCAGGTCTCAGTGATGCCGACTACTACCGCAAACTGGCAGATTTCAGATCGAAATTGCTGAGCAGGGGCAGGTTTTTCTACACAGAATTCTTCTGTCAACGTTATGAGCAACAGGTTCAGGATAACCTCTTCCGATATTTCAAAAGCATTCCCGAGACCTGACCTGCCCCCCAAAGACCCGGCAAAACTAGTTCAGGCTCACTGTGAAAATTCTGACCGACCGATCCAGCCCGCGCACCACAACTTCACCCAACTCACTAAACCTGAAATCGGCATTGGTAGCTTGTTTGCGAGTACTGTCGGCAACAATAATTCGAGTCCCGTAATCCTTGTTGAGTTGCTCGAGTCTGGCTGTTAGATTGACATTGTCGCCATGCACCGTGTAGCCGACTCGATCACCGGTGCCTACCAGTCCGCCGACGACAGACCCGGTATTGATGCCGACACGTGTATTAAAAACAATACCGTCTCCAAATATGACACCCTCCAGTACCGTCTGAATTTCGAGCGCCGCTCTGACTGCGTTACTGGCATGATCGTTGTCGGCTTTTGGAACATTAAACGTAGCCAGTACCGCATCACCCTGGAACTGACTGATGACGCCGCCATATTTGGTTATGGGACCGGCGATTAAACTGAAATAACGGTTCAGCGCTTCAATCAGTTGTTCGGGAGAAAGTGTCTGGCTGATTGCGGTAAATCCTTCGATATCGGTAAACAAGATGGTACATTCACTAACTTCACCTTTGCCGGTGATCGCCCCCTCTTCAGACTGGATGATCTTTTGTGCCACCCCCTCGGGTACGAATCGCGACAAATCCCGAGCCGCACTGCCCTCGATAACTGATTCGAACAGCAGCTTGCGGGCACGATGCAGGGCCAGTGCAAGCACTCCGGTAACCATTAGTATCGACACGATCTTGTCAAATTCAGCCCCGATTAAAACACTGTTGGAAGTCATATACTCGATGTAATCGCGCGTGATCATATTGTCGGCCGGATTCTGAAGCAGCACGTACATCACCATTAAAACCCAGCCAATGGCCGCGCTAACACCCGTTGAAATAACGAAACGCGGATCAAAATGCAAGGCACGGATACCGATAAATATGAACAGGTAAAGCAGCGTCGGTGCCTTCAGATAGAAAGACGGCGGCTGCTCGTACTGCAGATGAAAACTCCAGATCAAACCCAGTAAAAGAATGATATCGACGATCGATGAAAGGTATAACATCCAGTCCGGTAGCTTCCTTTTGATTGCCAGTGCCAACCGGATCAGGCTGAAAATGATGTACAGCGATAAAACCCAGGGTACCGGTGCAAAATCCGCTTCCTGGGTAAAAGTCTTCGGTGCAATCGTGTAGAGCAGGCTGAAGATAAAAACGATGATCAGCTGGATCACGCTGATCAGAATTTCGCTGCGTTCCTGCTGATCCTGAATCGAGTTTCGCAGGCGCAACGGCAGGACGACATCTTTCAAATCCTGCGCCTGCAAAGACGACCGGGATGGGGGGCTTTTTTCAGTTAAATTTTGCTTCAATACAGACTCCAGGAATCGTATTCAGTGTCGCGATGGTATGACAGAGTGGACAGTCAATAATTCCAATGCTGGCACACTAATTGGCTAAACGACAGTGCGTTTGGGATGAATTCAGTGTAGTCTGCGTTCAGTACTATGCCGGGCACAGGTTAAATGACTGAGCGACTGGAACAGTCCAGAATACTTATCTATAGCCATGATTCGTTTGGTCTCGGGCATTTACGCCGTTGCCGTTCGATCGCCCATTCGCTGGTTGCCCGATTCAAGGGCTTATCGGTACTGGTTTTGTCCGGATCGCCCATCATCGGCAGCTTTGACTTTAAAGCGCGCGTTGATTTCGTTCGTATCCCGGGTGTTATCAAACTGAAGGACGGGGAATATACCTCCCTGGGACTGCATATCGATCTGGAGCAAACCTTATCGATGCGCGAATCGATCATTTATCATACCGCTGCAACCTTCAAACCGGATATATTTCTGGTAGACAAGGAACCGACCGGGCTGCAGGGAGAAGTCACCAGTACACTCAAAATGCTCAAACAACGGGGCACCATCAATGTGCTTGGTTTGCGAGACATAATGGACGAACCGAATCAGCTCAAAGCAGAATGGCAGCGTAAAGGAGTCGAGCCGGTGCTCGAAGAGCTTTATCACGATATCTGGGTGTATGGATTACATGAGATGGGTAGTCCGATCAAGGGTCTTGAACTCTCCAGTACGGTTAAAAACAAGATTGCCTATACCGGCTACCTGGGGCGTGAAATTCCGAACCATAGAAACTGGATATCACCGGTCGATTACGAGGAGCCTTTTATACTGGTGACTGCCGGAGGTGGTGGTGATGGTGTCGAAATGGTGGACTGGGTCATTCGCGCCTATGAGTCGTCTGATGACCTGCCGCATCGGGCTGTTATTGTAACGGGCCCGTTTATGCCCGCGACCGAACAACAGGAATTTCACGATCGCTGCGACGGGCTCTCCAATATCGAGATTCTTACCTTTGACAGTCATATTGAATTGCTCATGGAGAAGGCGATCGCAGTCGTCGCGATGGGAGGCTATAACACTTTTTGCGAAATTCTGTCATTCGACAAGCCTGCGCTGATCATACCGAGATCGATTCCCCGGCAAGAACAATTGATCCGCGCTGAACGCGCTGTCGCGCTTGGCCTGGTGACCATGCTCGATCCAGCAGGCGAGCGCGACCCATTGCAGATGGCGGCTGCAATACAGGCCTTACCGAAGCAGCCGAATCCATCGTCTACACAAATTAACGGTTTACTGTCTGGCCACGAATCGATCGCCGAAATCGTACGCCAGTACCTCGAACCCCCTGAAAATGAAAGCATAACCGCCTGATCCTGGAATGCCGCTCAGCTCGCCAGTTCGTGCCTTGATATATGTTCAGCA
The DNA here is from genome assembly GCA_024229615.1 of Gammaproteobacteria bacterium. Taxonomy (GTDB): domain Bacteria; phylum Pseudomonadota; class Gammaproteobacteria. Next base: position 42,914 of record JAAESG010000355.1, read on the forward strand.
CCTGCTCGGTATCGGGCACCTGCAACGTTCGCTGCGACTCGCGGCCGGTCTCGCGCAACAGGGCTTCGAAGTCGAACTCGCATCCGGTGGCAGACCCCATGCCCTGTTTAAAGCTGAATCGGTAAAACTCAGGCAACTACCCCCTGTATACAGCCCCGACGGGAGCTTTTCACGTTTGCTGGACAGCAACGATGAGGAGATCGACGAGCACTGGCGAAGCACGCGTCGGCAGCAATTGCTCGACATCTTTACAGCCTTCGCACCACAGGTTCTGATCACTGAAACTTTTCCTTTTGGACGGCGCATGATGCGCTTCGAGCTGATACCGCTGCTTGAGGCGGCTCGCAAACAGAGCCAGAACATACAGATAATTGCGTCGATACGAGACATTCTGCAACCGAAATCAAAACCCGGGCGCAACCAGGAGGTCTGTGATCTCATCGAGCGTTATTACGACCATGTACTGGTACACGGAGATTCACAGGTGGCCTGTCTCGCAGACAGTTTCGATCTGGCAGATCGTATTGCCGACAAGGTTTCATATAGCGGTTACATCAGCCAAAGCAAAAACCAGCTAACGGCCGAGGGCGAGGGTCTTGACGAAGTGCTGGTGTCCGCGGGTGGCAGTGCGACGGGCCTGGCGATATTGAAAACCGCGATCGCGGCCCGACCTTTATCATCTCTAAACCATCTTCATTGGCGAATCCTGGTCAGCCCTTCGATTGACGAAGTACAATTTCAGATGCTTGCTAACCCCGCCAACGAGGGAATCAGCATCGAACGCAACCGTCCTGACTTCAGTGAACTGATGCAACGCGCCAGGTTATCGATATCACAGGCTGGCTACAATACGGTGACTGATATACTGGGCAGCAAGGTTGCAGCGGTCGTAATTCCCTATGCTGAAGCCGACGAAATCGAACAAAGCAAACGCGCAGATTTACTGCAACACCGCGGACGTCTGGTTGCACTGTCGCAGGACAGGCTATCTGTCTCGTCTCTTTGTAATGCCATAGAACAGGCATGCAATCTGAATACGACCCTCGAAGTCAATCTGGCCGGCGCCACGAACAGTGCCAAATTGATATACCGATGGCTGCAACAAAAGGAAACAGCCAAATGAATTCACCGGTGACGGAAGCCTGGAGCTGGCTCGGACAGGAACTCGATCGCTGGAGTGAAGCCGACAGAATTATCGACTTCTGGTGGCGTGACGACGACGCCACGGACAACACCGTCCAACTCGAAAAATTGCTCAAACTGAGCAAGGATCATAATGCTCCGCTAGCACTGGCAGTGATACCTTCCAGGCTCAAACCTGCGCTGGTGAACTCACTGCAAGGTCGATCATTGGTAAGCGTCCTGCAACATGGTTTTGCACACCAAAATCATGCTGCGGCAGGTCAACGCAAGCTCGAGCTCGGTGGCACGCAAACCAGGGCGAAAACGCTTGCTGAACTGCGACAGGGGCATCAAATTCTAAGCCGGGATTTTGCAGCCAGTTTTAATCCAGTCCTGGTTCCACCATGGAACCGGATTAATGTCGAGATTTTGTCGAGTTTAAGCGACATTGGATTCAGCGGGATATCAACCATGAAGGTACGCCGAGATGCCTGCCCGGCACCCGGTCTGCTCCAGGTAAACACGCATCTGGACCCAGTCAACTGGCGCCATGGGGGAGGATTCATCGGTGTTTATCCCGCTATCGCAATCCTGATTCAACACCTGCAGGCTAAACGCAACGGATATCGGGACAGCGAGGAACCCACTGGCATCCTCACTCATCACCTCGCGCACAACGACGCGGTGTGGCGCTTCGTCAAAGATCTGTTACAGTTCCTCGGTCAGCACCCCGCGGTCCGCTGGCAATCCTGCGTCACCATCTGGCCCTGAACAGGCCATCCGGCAGTCACCCTGGTCAGCATTGGGTGGTCATATCGAGATTTTTTGGAGCGGGGTGGACTGATAGGAATCGAGTAGCCTGCCATCCGCCGACAGCTCGAACTCGTGGAGTGAGTTCCAGGCGAAATCGATCGGTGACTCGCCACGCATATTCCAGTTGTAAGCCAGAGCATAGATGCAGCGGATGATGCCTTTATGGACAATCGCCGCGCTGTTCTGACCATGGGCAGCCACTTGTTGCAACCAGGGTTGTAAACGATCCTGGACTTCGCGTGGGCTTTCTCCACCCGGTGGACGAAAATCGAGCCCTCTGCCTTCGTTGATGCGCATTTCATCACCAAGCCTTTTACGTAACGGCTTCAGTATTTCGCCTTCCCAGTCACCCCAATGCATTTCCGTCAAGGCGTCCTCGATGGTGACGCCATTCAGTCCCAATAGTCTGGCCGTCTCGGTTGCGCGGCATAATGGACTGCAATACCAGCGCCAGTCACCCAGGCCTTTCGGCAATGCCAACGACTGAAAGAGTTCACGTCCGCAATCGCTTAGCGGCTGATCGATTCTACCCTGGATACGTTTCTCGAGATTCCATTCGGTAATACCATGACGTAATAAGGTGAGTTTCATTCCTGCCTGCCTTTGCCAAGTGACTGTTCGAGTCTCTCAACCAGAGTATCGATTCCCCGGTCCATGGAAAATTTGCTACGCACCCTGGTGAATCCGGCCTGCGCCAGTTGTCCGCGTAATTGTGGGTCACCAATCAGCTTTTCCAGCGCCTGTGCCAACTGTTCACTATTTTTTTGTTCCACCAGCCAACCGGTCTCGGCGTGTATGATGAGTTCTGGAATACCGGAAATACGGGTTGACAGACAGGCCAGATTCTGGCTTTGGGCCTCCATCAGAACGTTAGGTAAACCGTCACGATCACCATCTGCGGAAATCTTACTCGGTAATACGAACAGATCCGCTTGTCGATACTGTGCCAAAACTTCGGTTTGTGGCAGTGCACCGAGCCAGGTTATCCGTCCGTCAAGGCCGAGCTCTTGGGCCTGTTGCTGAAGCTGCCCAAGTAATTCACCGCCACCGATGTGTACAAACTTCCAGTACAGCGAGGTCGGTAGTCGAGCCAGCGCCGCCAGCAGCACTTCATAGCCCTTTTTATCTACCGCGCGCCCAACACTGACCAGTTGGACGCGATTCGCTTCGTCACTGCCGTCACGCATCGATGACTCTTCATGTTTTTGATCGAAGCGTCCAAAATCGAGCCCGTGGTAGAGCAACTTAACCCGGTTTTGGTCGTCAGATAGAGAAGACAGGAATTTTTCATTCGCTCCGGTACATGTGACCACCCAGTCGGTGCTGGCAAGTTTTTCGCGCAGTTCCCACTCGGGAATCGTCCAGATGTCCTTGGCATGGGCGGATACGCTCCAGGATTGGCGATTGATCTGACTGGCGTAGTAACTCACCGATGCCGGTGTGTGCATAAAGTGGGTGTAATAGTGTTGCACCGAGGGCGGCATCTCCTGGGCCATGACGATGGCCTGGGCAAAACGCCGCAAGCGGTTGCGCGTCGGATCGCGCCTGAAATCGCGCAGCAAGCTCAGCAGTGCGGACCATAGTCCGGGTTTAAGACAAGCCCCGAGGAAAGCGCGTAATATGCGTGCGATTTCATCGTGCACGTACTCAGGCAGATAATAAATCCTGGCTTCGATTTCGGCATGAATCGGATGGGTTGCAGGATCATAGGGATGGCGTAGAGAGAAAATGCAAAGATCGTACCCACACTGCTCCAATGCCCGGATTTCCTGGGCAATAAAAGTTTCCGACAAGCGCGGATAACCCTTTAAAATAATTGCAATCCTGGGAGGCATATCCCGTATTTGATATAAGTCGGCCGATGCGCGATAGTACACCGGCGTGGCTGCAGGTGCTACCAGCTCCGCACGGGGAACCTGCACTACAAAACAGAATCAAACACCGGGAGTCTATGGAACCGTCGTTTTACAAATATATACTGCATCACAGCAAAAAAGACCAGATTGGTCTTGTCTTGCTATCCCTGGTTTCGCTTCCCCTGATTTATGTCACGCTTGAGCTTCCCAAGAGAATCATCAACCTGCTCGAAGGCCTCGATATCCCGGAAAGTTTTTTCGGCCATGAATTCGATCGACTGACTTACCTGATGATATTGAGTGTAGCCTTCCTGCTAGTTGTGTTAACCAGTGGTGGCCTCAAGTACCTGTTGAATATCTACCGTGGCTCACTCGGTGAACGCATGTTGCGGCGTTTCAGATACGAACTCTATACGCGCATTCTGCGATTCCCGCTGCCTCATTTCAAACGAATTTCGTCGGGTGAGATCATCCCGATGATTACCGCGGAAACCGAACCTCTTGGCGAATTCATTGGTGAATCCTTCACCTTGCCGGTATTCCAGGGAGGCACCCTGCTGACCTACCTGTTCTTTATTTTTCAACAGGATGTATTTCTCGGCCTTGCGGCAATTTCGTTGTACCCGTTTCAACTGTACGTAATCCCAAGATTACAGAAACGCGTCAATGAACTGTCGAAGGAAAGAGTCGCGGTGGCACGAAACCTGGCCGGGCGTATCGGTGAAACGGTTTCTGGCATCAGCGAAGTACACGCAAATGACACCAGTCACTACGAGCGAGCGCATATCAGTCAGCGTCTGGGCAAAATTTACCTGATCCGCTTCGCGATTTACAAGCGCAAGTTTTTTATCAAGTTCCTGAACAATTTCATCGCTCAGCTGACACCTTTCTTCTTTTATTCGGTCGGGGGTTACTTTGTATTGCGCGGTGATTTGTCGATCGGCTCGATGGTGGCGGTGCTGGTCGCTTACAAGGACCTCTCCGGTCCGTGGAAGGAGTTGCTGCGCTACTATCAGCGTATGGAAGATATCAAGGTCAAGTACACTCAAATCATCCAGCAATTCAATCCGCTGAACATGATTCAAAATGACATTATCGACCAGCGCCCCGATTCGCTGACGCTGCCGAATCGAGAGATTCAAGGTTATAACATCCGATACAGCGAAGACGGACTCTATTTCAGCATCGATGGCGCCAGTTTCAGATTTCCGCTCGATCGGCATTTTGCCGCAGTCGGAATGGGCAATAGTGGTAAGGATGAACTCGCCCTGCTGATGTCGAGACTGATCAATCCAAGCTCCGGCAGTATCAACATTGGTCACTCGAAGATGGAGGATATTCCCGAATCGATCACCGGCAAGCGCCTCGGTTATATCGGGAGTACCGCTTACATGTTTAACGGTACGGTTTACGACAATTTGTGTTATGCACTTAAACATCATCCCGTCGAGCAGCCCGCAACAGAGATGCACAAGGAGCTGGAACACGAGCGAGCGCTGGCACAGCTCGCCGGTAATTCACCACATCGTTACGACGATAACTGGATTGACCATAACGAACTGGGGTTAGACAGCCCCAACCAGTTGGCGACACGTATTATCGAGATTCTCGGAAGCGTCGAGCTGGATGAAGAAATCTATCAGTTCGGCTTGCAATCATTCGTCAATCAAACACAAAACCTCGACCTGTCGGAACGTATCATGCAGGCACGAAACCAGCTGCGTGACAAGTTCAAGCAAACCGATATTGCACGATTGGTCGAACCCTTCGACCACGAGAAATACAATCTCAACATGACCGTGTCGGAAAACCTGTTGTTTGGTACTGTTTATGGTGATTCCATCGATGTCGAACAGTTGATCAACAACCCGGTTATTCAAAAGATCCTGCAACAAAACAACTTGAACGAAGCTTTTTTGGACGCCGGTGTAAAAATTGCGGAAATCATGCTTGACCTGTTTTCCGATGTCGAACCTGACAGCGAGCTTTTCGATCAGTTCAGTTTCATCGAAGCCGACGATCTGCCCGAGTTCAATAAATTGCTGCAAGATATCAAACGTTACGGTCTCGAAGATTTACCCCTGGAGGAAAAGCGAAGGCTCATTTCCCTGCCCTTTAAATTGATCGTCGCACGTCATCGACTGGGGCTGATCACCGAGCCCATACAGCAGAGTATTCTCACCGCGCGACGTCAGATTCACGAGCTGGCGGGTAGCGAAAATCTGGGCATCGAATTTTTTGACGAAACCCGATATAACCCGCGCATTTCGATCCAGGATAATATCCTGTTTGGAAAACTGGTCTATGGACAGGCCAATGCGCAACAAAAGATCAATGAGCTGATTGTAGACGTGGTTAAGACCCTGGGTCTGAGAAATGAAATCATCGAGGCCGGCCTCCGCTACGAGGTAGGTGTCGCCGGCGGACGCCTGTCCTCGATTCAGCGGCAAAAGTTGGGGTTGGCGCGCGCCTTACTCAAGGCGCCGGATTTACTGGTCATCAATGAAGCATTGGCCAGCCTCGATACCGCCAGTGAACGCCGCCTGATCAACAATGTCAGAGACGTCATGCAGGGTCGTGGAATACTGTGGGTACTGGGAAAGGTTCGGCTGTCCGAGCTTTTCGACGAGGTCATGGTTATGGAACGCGGCAGGTTAGCCGATAAGGGGCCCTTTACAAAGCTGCAGGAGAGTAGTGTGCACTTCCAGCAATTGCTCGCTACCGAGTAGGTCGAATAATCTAGTACTTCTTGAAGGAGTACTTAGCACTCCTTAAAAAACAGGTGCGTGGTTAGCAGTCTGTCAGCCAATTCGCGTTTGAGCCCACTCCAGAAACTGTCCAGATTGATTCGAAGCGGTGGATTGAATGGTTTTAATCCTGCATTGTCGCCCAACATGATCAGTGTGTTGCGCGTAAAGCAGTTGATATGCTCAAGCGGATGTATGGCATCGAGTGCCGGTGACCAGCCCTTCTGTCGCAGATGGCCTGCGACACCACGCCCATCCGGAACCCGAATATAGATAAACCCACCCGGGCGTAAATGCCGGCACAGCTCCTGAAGAGTTTGCAAAGGCTCGGGTAAGTGCTCAAATACCTGATTCGCAAAGATACAATCGAAGCCAGGACTCTCGGAAGGCAGCGAATCGATAACCCTGATGCCCATCTGACGAGCATATTCTACCCGTTGTGGTGACAGTTCGTATCCGACTACGTCGAAGCCATGGGCCTGTGCCATGCGGCTCCAGTAACCCCAGCCCATACCGTACTCAAGCACACGAGTCTGATCGGGCCGCTTATCGAATAACCGCGCCAGGCTATGGAGCTGGCCGGCATATTGCCGAAACAACTTTGTCTTGGCGGTTTGCTTCTTTTTCAGGCTCGCGTCATGATCGATCCAGTCCCGATACAAAACCAGCATTCCATTATCATCGAGGACAGGATCCTGAAAAATAAAGCCACACACACAGGCCACGATCCGGTAACTCTCGGAACCCAGAGTCTCCAGATCTACCCTGCCCTGGTAAAATGTATCCAGAAAACTCGATAGCCGGGAATTCCGGTAAGAGATTTCACTCAAAATACTGCGCTTCGGCGATGCGCAAAGCGGACAGATTTCACGATGAAGGAATCTGATCTGCATCGACTACTTGTAAGGATCTGCCGCATCACGCAATCCATCGCCGAAAAAGTTGAAGGTGATAATCACCAGGATGACCGGTACTACAGGAAACAACAACCATGGATATAACGCAACCACATTTATGTTCTGAGCTTCATTCAACAAAACACCCCAACTGGTAACGGGCGGTCTCAATCCCAGACCCAGGAAACTCAACGCAGTTTCACCCAATATCATCGCCGGCACGGACAGCGTTGCCGATGCGATCAGGTGGCTCATGAATCCGGGTAGCAAATGACGTCCGATGATACGTCCGGGCCTGGCACCCATTAATTCTGCCGCTGAGCAGTAATCTTCTTCCCGTAACGCGAGCAGCTTTGAACGTACCGCGCGTGCCAACCCGGTCCAGTCGAGCATCGCAAGAATGACGGTAATACCGAAAAAAATCAGGATGGGACTCCAGTTAACCGGCAGCACTGCCGACAATGCCATCCACAACGGTAATTCGGGAAAAGAGCGAATCACCTCGATTACCCGTTGAACCGTGGCGTCGACCCAGCCACCGTAATAACCGGCCAGGCCGCCAATGATGATACCCATGGTAAAGCTGATCAGAATTCCGACCAGACCTATGGTCAGCGATATTCGTGCCCCGTAGGTAATTCGCGACAACATATCACGTCCGAGGCGATCGGTACCCAGCAGGAAAAAGGTACCATTCTCGGGCGGACAAACCAGATGAAAGTCGGCCTCGAACAAACCCCAGAATTGATAACTATCGCCGCGACAAAAAAATCTCAGGGGCTGTACCACATCTCTGTTCTCCTGATAGTTGCGAATCAGCAAGTCCATATCGAGTTGGTAACCCCAGCCGTAAACGAAGGGGCCAATAAATTCTCCTTCGTGAAACAGGTGGATTGACTGTGGTGGCGAATATATAAATTCTGTATTACGCGTATGCAGGTCATACGGCGCGATCACTTCACTGAACATGATCGTCGCATAGTTCAGCACCAGGATAACACCGCAGATAACCGCAAGGCGGTGGCGCCGTAACTTCCACCACATTAGTTTCCATTGCGACGCGAGATAGTATTTCTCCTGAGCCGGGGTTAATGATTCAATCGAATGAGGATCGAAGGGTTCAAGTGAAACAAAGTGCTCGGTTCTCATTTAGTAGCACTCCCGCCAAGCCGAATACGGGGGTCGAGCAACGCCAGGGCAATATCCGAAACCAGGACACCGAACACGGTCAATACGGCAAGAAACATCAGGAAAGAACCGGCCAGGTACATATCCTGACTTTGCAGGGCACTGAGCAGAATCGGCCCGGTCGTCGGTAAGGACATGACAACCGCGACGATTTCAGCACCGGAGATTACCGTTGGCAACAGATTGCCAATGTCGGCAATGAAAAAATTGAGTGCGATACGCAATGGATATTTCACCAGCAGCTTGCCCGGTGGCAATCCCTTGGCTCGCCCTGTGGTGACATATTGCTTTTGCAATTCATCCAGCAGGTTGGCGCGTAGCCTTCGGATCATACCTGCAGTTCCCGAAGTACCGATTACGACGACAGGAATCCACAGATGTTCGAGAATCGAAATCATCTTGCCCACACTCCAGGGCGCGTCGATATATTGTGAGTCCATAAGACCACCAATGCTGGTGCCGAAATAGACATTAGCGAAGTAAAGCATCACCAGAGCGAGCAGGAAATTCGGCGTCGCAAGACCGAGAAATCCGAGCGTCGACAAACCGTAATCACCCCAGCTGTACTGATGAGTAGCCGAATAAATACCAATTGGAAAGGCAACAATCCACGTGAACAGGATGGTTGCGATAGAAATAATCACCGTCAGGAAGAGCCGATCGCCAACGACCTCGGTGACCGGTAAATCGTACTCGAAGGAATATCCGAAATCTCCCTGCAGCATTCCGATGACCCAATGCCAGTACTGGTGCAACATTGGCTTGTCGAGACCGTATTGCTCGCGCAAAAACTTGATTTTTTGCTCATCTACCGATTCACCCTGGCTTTGCAGTTCAGCGATATGGCTTTCCAGGTAATCACCGGGTGGCAACTGGATGATGACGAACACCAACATACTGATCACCACCAGCGTGGGAATCATGGTCAGAATACGTCGTAGTATATAGGTCAGCACTAGCGCTTGACCCCGTCGAACCAGAAGGTATCGGGTTTATATATTCCGAAGTAAGCGCCCGGTGAAATATCGTAGAAACCTCTATCCGGCACATTGTGCAAATGATTGTTGACCACGACCGGATGTGGCACGTGATTGACAATGCCAATGCTGAACATCTGATCGCGATTAATTTCGAGTATGCGGTGCCAGATTTCGGTGCGTTCCTGGTGGCTCAAGGCGCGAGCCCATTGGTCGTTCAACTCAACTAGTTCCCTCGCAGCTGGAAGATCAGGTGCTTCGCCGCTTTTGCCACCGGATTCGTAATACGAACCCCACTTCGGCCACTGGTACTGGTACTTCGAAGTAGGCGCCAGCTCACTGGGACTGCTTTCGGAAGTCGACATCGCGTTCGCCAGGCCCGACCAGATGGACATGATCGCGTCGCCCGAAAAAATCCGGTTACGAAACACTTCACGCGTCGAGGGTACGCTGTAGAGCTTGACACCCACCTTTAGCCAACTGTCGTGAATCAATTCGAGTACATCGGTTTGTTCGGTACTCTCGCCGGCGGTCTGGATCAGGATTTCGAGCGGGCGCCCATCCGGCAGCAGGCGGACACCGCGATCGTCACGTCGATCCAGGCCGAGTTCGTCGAGTAGTTCCCCGGCGTGCTGAAGGTCGTACTCGGCCCATGCGCTCTGGTATTCGGGTCTATACAGCGGGCTTTCCTCGAGCACTGTATTATTGCTTTCCTGAACCAGCCCAAAATAAACCACCTGGTTAATTTCACGACGGTGTATCGACAGAGAAAGCGCACGTCGGAAACGCCGGTCTCGCATTAGCTCACGGTATGTCTTGTCATTGGTGTTCAGATTCGGAAAAAGTGCCATATGAGCACCTTTCGCGGTCTGCCACAGGCGTACGTCAAAATCGTTCCGCTTCGACGCGGACTTGAGAAAAGTGTAATTGTCCAAGCGCAGATAGCGTGCCTGCAAATCCGATTCGCCGGCTCCGGTTTTCGCGGGCACCAGTTTGCTGGAAGCAATATTGATCGCGATCGAGTCGATATAAGGAAGTTGCCGGCCATTTTGGTCGACGCGATGGTAATAGGGATTGCGCTTGAAGATA
>JAAESG010000356.1 GCA_024229615.1 Gammaproteobacteria bacterium
AACTATGCCTGCGCACCCTCCGAACATGGGTTGCCGGTAACTGCAAGCAATGTTCGCAGTGGTCGCAAAATACAGGCAGGGCACGACCTCTCGTCGCCTCGCTACGAAAGGAGGTGAGAAATGCGGGAGCTATTTATTATTTCGGAGCGGTATGACGTCGATCAGGTTTTGTCGCAACGCCATGCGCCAATTTGTCGGACGCGAAAATACTTATGGGCCCAAGGAAGCAATTCGCGAAAATCTTACCATCGGCCGATGACAATGCCCTGTGATTCGTCGTGTTCGGGGCCCATGCCAGCCAGATCGTCATAGGGTGCGCCCACGCGTGGCTTTAGCCTGTTGCGAGAATCGATCAATAGCTGGTGCATTTGCTGACGAATCTTGTCGTGTTGCGGATCCGCACCGAGATCGTTCAACTCATTCGGATCGGCCTGTAAATCGAACAACTGCGGACGAAACAGGTTGTGATGAATGTATTTCCAGCATTTGTCCCGAATCATTGTCGCGCGGCAATCGTAAGGTGCCAAATTCAACAGGTTGCGTGCATCACGCTCGGAATAGTCGATTTCGCTGAGCGCAAATTGACGCCAGTCGCGGGGGGCTAGCTGCGAACGCAATAGTGGCATTAGCGAGTGTCCCTCAACGCGTTCGTGACAAATATGTCCACCAGCAAATTCTACGAATGTCGGCAGCAGATCAACCGCTTCGACCATCTCGCTACAAACACTACCGCGCGTCTCATCGGCGGTGGCATTCGGATTGACGATGATCAGTGGGATTTTTACCGATGCGTCGTGGAACAGATCTTTCTCGCCGAGCCAGTGATCGCCGAGATAGTCGCCATGGTCGCTGGTAAACACGATCAGGGTTTTGTCGAATTGTTCGGTTTGCTTCATATACTCGAACAGGCGTCCTAGCTGGTCATCGATTTGTCGAATCAATCCCATGTATACCGGGATGACGCGTTCGCGCACGTCTTCACGGGCATAGCTTTCGCTGTATTCCTGTTGCATAAATGCCTGCACTACCGGGTGCGGGTTACGTAGTTCTGTATCGCTGCGCACTACCGGTTGTATGTCATTCGGACCATACAGGCGGTGATAGGGGGTCGGTGCGATCAACGGCCAGTGTGGTTTGATATAGGACAGATGCAGACACCAGGGCCGGTCACCTTCCTGTTGCTCAAGGAAGTCGATGGCGCGATTGGTGATATAGGTCGTTTCCGAATGCTCCTCCGCAACACGAGCTGGAAATACTGAGTTACGCAGGCGCCATCCTGAACGCACATTTCCATCCTTGTCTTCTCCGCTATTGGCATACTCCTGCCACGGGTTTTGGCCCGGGTAACCCTTGCGGCTAAGAAAGGCGGTATAGCCGTGGTTTTCGGGAACTCTTCCGTTCGGGTACAAGCCCTCGTGCAATTCGAAGGGTTCGAAGCCGCCACTGGCGGCGCAGCGGACATAATCCGAATTCATCTCCAGGCCCAGCGCATGCAGCGTTTCGATGCTTTTACGGTTGTGGGTTTTGCCCGCCAGTGCACTATGATATCCGTAAGGCTTCAAATAGTCGGCGATGCTGAGTTCATCGACCCGGGTCGGGTCCTGGTTCGCCATGACGCCATGACTGGACATGTAGCGACCGGTATAAAAACTGGCGCGCGAGGGCCCACAAAGTGGTGCCTGGCAATACGCATTTTCGAATCTTACTCCGCGCGCCGCCAATGCATCGATATTCGGGGTATGGAGCTTCAGGTGGCCATAGCAGGACAGGTAATCCCAACGCAGTTGATCGCACATGATGAAGAGGATGTTTCGTGGCATAGGCAAGTCTCTTTTAAGCGAATGCTAGCAGAGCATAGTTGCTTTCTGCTAACGCTGTGGATCAAACTGCACCTGCCCTTTAATCGATACCCGGGCGGAGTGGCTCATATCGCTCCCAGACTAGCCCGCATTTCTCACCACGTTTCGTAGCGAGAAATGCGGGCTAGACCTGAGAGTCTCTGCATTTTGCTTGAGGACTCTAGTAAATTGGTACTTCTGCGAGCAGCCAGTCGACTGCTTCCTCACTCTCGATGGAGATACGTTTACGGGTTTGATAGTTGAGTTGTGGCGTGGTCTTGAGTAATTGCTGATAAGCGCCGGCTTCGATAGCGATCAGACCGCAATCGGTAGTCGCCGACATTTCGATAACGCGACTTTCGCTGTAGGGACGCCATCCCAACTCTTCGCCGTTGACGATTTTTTCTTCGCTGCCATCGTTGTGGATTATTGAACCGAAACCCTCGACGAAGACGTACAGATGTGTGTCATCAAGCCGCCTGGTCTCGCCACCTTCGACCACCTGCCATTCAGCTATACGTGATATTTTGTCGGTAACTGTCGAGGTCAGATCGGTAAATTGGGGTAACAACTTTATTACCGGGCGCAACAGCCATCTGTTTTCCAGCATTGCCTGCAGACCGCTGTAGCGAATGAAGTTGCGGAAGGTCTCCTCGGCGAAGACGCAAACGGTTACCGGTGTCTTTGCAATGACGCTGGCATTGCGGATACCCGATCCGGTGAGTATTGCCATTTCACCAATTACATCGCCGGCCTGCAACAGTGCCACGATTTCGCGCTGGCCATCCTCAATCCGCACCACTTCACAGTAGCCGGTCAGGATCAAGTACACCGAGCCGTGCGTCTCGGCTTCCTGTACGATGATCACGTCCTCGCTGTTATAGCGGTAAATTTCCTGCTCGGCAAGCAAGTTGCGCATCCAGCGATTGGGGAAGGGTTGCCCAAGCCAGTTGGTTAAATAGTGGTTGATTTGCGAGGTGTAGATCATACTGTCACCCTCGATCAGGGTATATCGCTTACCTGAACTCGCCACCGAAAAAGTCGTTTGCAAGGCTTCTGGAACCTTGTCGACATGAACGAAGACGACTCGATCCGCCTGGGAATACAGCGCGTCGGCGGGGTCTCCGTGGATATCGCCGGCGCCGCCGTCGGCAATCAACAGGTGAAAATCTTGCTTGTAGAGCCGTTCCAGGTTGGTCACCGTTTCATCCCGGACCACGCCGGATTTTCCCAGTTCACGTACCGAAGCCATATTTTGATTGTCACCGACTATGCAAAGATCACGAAACAGGCCCTTGTGTCGGGTTGAAAAAGTGGCGCCAATGGTTGGTATACTGTGCACCGTGTTATGCACCTCAATATTGAGCCCGTAGTAGTTGATGGTATCGCCGGGATTGACCGCGATTAGTTCAAAGTGTTCCTCGATCGCTTCGAGTTTCCAGCCGAGACTGCAACTCAGCTTTTCCATCGCCATGTTGTAGATTTCCCGGGTCGTTATGACCTCGACCCGGTGCGGCATTTCCATCAGCGGAAACATCGAACAATGATCATCGTGCAGATGAGTCAGGAATACCGCGGAGACCTGGTTTTTTGAAATTCCACGAGCGAACAGATGTTGATCCAGAAACGGAATCGAATCGATCAGCAGGTAGTCTCCGTTGTAGCATAGTGCGAGACCGCTGCAGGGTTCTTCGGTCGAAAATCCAGACGCACCGCCCAGGACCTCAATGCCCATCTTGTTAAGGCCGCCGGGCACGTAGTCGATCGGTACCGGATAGGGGGGAGAGACTTCGACGCTATCGTTGAGATCGACGTGGGCGTCTCCTCCCTGCGTAGAGACTAGGTAACGATCGACGTCCTGGCGTTCGATGACGAAGTCTCCAGCCACCGCTTCATTGTTTTTAAACGGGATCAGGTTAAAGAAATTTTCAATCGGTATCGTCTTGCCGGCATCGTTCTTGATCGCTAGCGCCTCGGATACACCTAGCCATTCGTTTTTAAGTGCCTCGGCGGTCTGCCAGTAATCGAGCTCCTGCCGGTTTGGTCCGAGCAGTGTGAAGCGCAACAGACGC
>JAAESG010000357.1 GCA_024229615.1 Gammaproteobacteria bacterium
ATCGCCACGATCGGCGCCTCCGGAATTAACATCATTATCGCCATCACTTTCGCATCCTCGCCGGGGATCATGCGTATTGTGCGTGGATTGGTGCTGGACCTTCGCAATCGTGACTATGTTGCAGCGGCCCAGACCAGAGGCGAATCAGACTGGAAAGTGATGCTGGTCGAGATTTTACCGAATGCGCGCGGCCCGCTTATTGTCGATGCCTGTCTGCGTCTGGGTTACGTCATTATCACCATCGGTGTGCTCGGCTTTCTGGGCCTGGGTCTGCCGCCGCCGGACCCTGATTGGGGCGGCATGGTAAATGAAACCCGGCAGATGGCGATGGCTTTTCCGCACATGACGCTCTTTCCCTGTATCGCGATATCTTCGTTGATCCTGGGGTTTAATCTCCTGGCGGACGGCCTGCGTGAAATCTCATTGCGCGATTAGGAGGTAACCAACCCATGAACGACCATCAAGAACCGGTCCTGGTCTGCAAGGACCTCTGCATCTCTTACTATACTCGGGCGGGAGAGATTCCGGCGGTAGTGGATTTTTCGTTGACGGTATTGCCAGGTGAGACGATC
>JAAESG010000358.1 GCA_024229615.1 Gammaproteobacteria bacterium
GCGTTCCGCCGCGATCGGTGCAAATTCGACGGTGCTCGAAACCACGTCCATCTGGTCAGCGGTTACCAGGTTGTAGCTTTCGTAGGGATCTTCGATGGTCTGGTAATTGATATCCAGGCCCGGCGCCAGCTTTTTATCCCTGGCGATAAACCAGAAGCCGTAGCCTGGCCAGGTAAACCCGGAGATCTTGACTTCCTCGGCCGCCGTGGCCGGCGTTATCGTGGAAAAGGACAGCGCACAAATCATTGCCGCGCTAATTGAGCAGATTGTAACCAGTTTTTTAAATTTCATGACGTTGATGCCTCTCAATTGATTTGATTCCAAGTACTTCGGCTGTGATTCGAGCATGTCTGCATGCCCGTTTATTTCTGGGGGAGATGCCCCGACTCGCTTTGCACACTCTGTTAGTCATTCGATTCGATATATGGAAAAAGCATGTGCCTTGCCTTGCGCAGTAATATGTCGAAAAATAATCCCAACAATCCGATGGTGATGATCCCGGCCATTATTTCGTCGATGTGAACGAAACGCTTGGCGCGCATCATCATGGCGCCGATGCCGGAGTCCGCGGCGACGATCTCGGCAATCACCAGGTAGGTCCAGCTGACGGCCAGCATTTGCCGCATCGCGGTCAGGATATTCGGTAACATCGCGGGTACGATGACCGTCCACAACACCTGTTTGCGGTTACCACCGAGCGTCAGCGCCGTATTGATGAAGTCGGCCGGAATAGATTTGGCATAGTCCATGATCAGCGTGATCAGAAAC
>JAAESG010000359.1 GCA_024229615.1 Gammaproteobacteria bacterium
TATCGAAATTCGAATAATGAATGTCGAATATCGAAGGACTGTATTCTGTCTGTTTTAAAAAAGATTTCGCGAAGCGATTCCATCATTCGTCAATCTTCATTCGTCATTCCATGAAGTTTCATACAAGCGGCGCCGCTGGCCTGAAAAGCGGCCAGTCTAATCGAGAAAGAAACTTTGGCCTTGTGTTACAAATCTGATTCGCCTATTAAGCCACTAAATAGCAGCGGCAGCAGTCAAGGTCCCTATACCATTGGAGCGATTTTGCCCCAATACAAGCATGGCCCCGGGCAGCCCCTAATCACTGATGAGGCTTAGGCACTCTCCCATATGAGAATCGTACAGGAGCCACCCCGGGCTGCCGCTGCGGCATCCCCCGGAAAGGAGACAGTTTTAACAATGGCCCACAAACGAAAGAACATCAAGAGCAAAAAGCAAAAACGATCGCCGCGATCATTGAAAGCCATCCAACCGAACGCCGCCGGAATCGATCTTGGTTCACGCGAGCACTGGGTTGCTGGCCCGCCACTAGAGGACGAAACGCCAAACGTGGAACGTTTCGGTACGACGACCCCCGAACTGTTTCGGCTTGCCGACTGGCTCAAGCAACAGGGCGTGGAGACAGTCGCCATGGAGAGCACCGGCGTATACTGGATACCGTTGTTTGAGATCCTCGAAAGCCGTGGATTTGAAGTCGTGCTGGCCAATGCCCGTCAAATCCGCAATGTTCCCGGTCGCAAGACCGACATGATAGACAGCCAGTGGGTTCAACTTCTGCACGCCTGCGGCTTGCTGCGGGGTTCATTTCGGCCTTCCGATGACATTTGCCAACTGCGCGCCCTGATCCGCGAACGCAATACAATGGTAGAACAACGTTCAGACTGGGTTCGACGAATGCAAAAGTATCTGGATCAAATGAACATCTGCGTACATCAGGCAGTTTCGGACATCACTGGTGTTACCGGCATGGCCATTATTCGCGCCATTGTGGACGGCGAGCGCGATCCTCACACACTGGCTCGTTTGCGTGATCGCCGTTGCCGCAAATCCGAAGCGCAAATCGCTGAGCACCTGACCGGCAACTGGCGCGCCGAGCACCTATTCAACTTGCGCCAGGCCCTGAAGATGTATGACCAGCTTTGCGCCGTGATTGCGGACTACGATTCAGAGATTCTCAGCTACATTGCAACGCTGCAGCCTGCAGATACCAGCGATGAATCCGCGCCGCCTCCGGCTTCCAAGAGCAAAGCTAAAAACCTGGTCAAACGAGGTCAGGAACCCATGCGACAAGCCCTATATCAGCTCTGCGGCGTCGACCTGACGACCATCGATGGCATTGGCGTGGACACTTCCACAGTGATCGTCAGTGAACTTGGTCTGGATTTTACTGTGTTTCCTAACGAAAATCATTTTGTTTCGTACCTGCGACTGGCGCCGAATCTGTCCATCAGTGCCGGCAAAAAGGTTCCCAAAAAATCCAAAGCCAGCACCTGCACGCGAGTGGCTACCGCACTGCGAATGGCCGCGCTAACGCTGCGCAGGTCAAAAACGGCACTAGGCGCTTTCTACCGGCGCGTTGCCTGGCGAAAAGGTGCCTCGGTGGCAGTGTTCGCCACCGCCCGCAAACTCGCTCAGCTTATTTACCGTTTGGTTCGTTATGGTCAGGCCTACGTCGACACTGGTACAGAGGCCTACGAGGCCCGTTTCAAGCAGCGTCGTATTAAACTCTTCACTAAGGCCCTTAACGATATGGGATACAACGTCGAACCTTTAAAAACGGAAGAGGCCATACTTGCATAATGAAGTTTCATATGAGGTTTCAGGTGCGGAGTGCCAACCCCTGTAACTTGATGGGAGAATACCATGGACGTTATTTTCGATTATATGGAAAAA
>JAAESG010000360.1 GCA_024229615.1 Gammaproteobacteria bacterium
GACTGCAGCGGCGTTTTGATGCCTTGCTGCGAACAGACACGTGATGGCTGAATACGATATACATTGTCGCCGGGTTAATATGCTATTGCTTTTGGTGGTATACGCCATATGTCGTGATGTTAAGGAATCTCTGCGAAGTCAGAGTCTGCGCCGGACTTGATCCGGGGGTGACTTATGCAAAGCCTCCTTAGCTGTTATTTCCCTTAAAGCCTGGATGGGGCCTGGATTGTGAAATACGCTGTGGGTGTCGAGTATTCCGGAACGGCCTATTGTGGATGGCAACGCCAACCACACTGCAACTCCGTGCAGCAGAACCTGGAATCCGCACTGGGATTCGTTGCCGATCATCCGCTCGAACTGGTCTGCGCTGGACGTACCGACAGCGGTGTTCATGCGGTCGAGCAAGTAGCACATTTTGAAGCCCCTGTGCAACGTAGCGAACGTGCCTGGGTGCTCGGAGCCAATTGCCGTTTGCCGCGCGATATACGCGTCAAATGGGTGGTGCCGGTTGAGGATGAATTCCATGCCCGATTCAGTGCCAGGTCGCGAGCTTATCGATATATCATTCTCAATGCTGTGGTTCCCAGCGCGATTTTTCACGACCGCGCTTGCTGGGAACTTAAGCCTCTGGATCAGAATGTGATGCACGACTGTGCTCAAATTATAGTTGGCGAACATGATTTCAGTAGTTTTCGAGCGGCAGGTTGTCAGTCCAAATCAGCGCATCGTAAGGTTCATGAAATCTCGATTTCGCGAGTGGACGAAATGGTCTATCTGGATGTCACCGCGAATGCTTTCCTTTACCATATGGTACGTAACCTCGCGGGTAGTCTTATCGCGGTCGGCAGGGGAGACCGCGATAGCAAGTGGTTTCAGCAAGTTTTTCAGGCAGGTGATCGAAATCTTGCCGAGGCGACCGCACCCGCGGCCGGGCTATACCTTTTACACGCCACCTACGATGCAAAATTTAAACTCCCCAACAGCGGTAAAAAACCCGTATTATTCTGATATGAATCATCGAACCCGAGTCAAAATTTGCGGAATCACACGCGTCGAGGATGCGAGGCATGCCGCTTCCAGGGGAGTAGACTCCATTGGCCTGAATTTTCATCCGCCCAGTCCACGTGTTCTTGAAGTCGAGCGGGCGCTCGAGATTCGGCGGGCGTTACCACCGTTTGTCACTGTAACAGCCCTGTTTCTCGACGAAACCGAAGACCTGGTGGCAAGAGTGGTACATCAGCTAAGGCCCGATTGCCTGCAGTTTCACGGTAACGAATCGGCAGAGTTTTGTGAGGCCTGGTTAGTGCCTTACATAAAATCGATCCCGATGGGCAGTATCGATAACCCACATAGCTATACACAACCCTATAAAAATGCACAGGGGTTCCTGCTGGACAGCAACGTTGCTGGACGCCAGGGCGGATCAGGTGATACATTTGACTGGTCTAAATTCCCACTGTCTTTCGGCAAACCGCTGCTACTGGCAGGTGGTATTAGCCCGGCAAATGTAGCCGAGGCCATCATTCGAGTGAACCCCTGGGGCGTCGATGTGTGTAGCGGTGTGGAAGTTTCCAGGGGTGTAAAAAGCGCCGACTTGGTGGATCAGTTATTTCAACAGGTTAGGCGTGGCGATGAGCATCATGAATGAGCAAGTTTTGCGGAGCCTTGAATGAACTGGTTTGAAAAACTATTACCGTCCAAGATTCGAACCTCGGGTGATAACGGTAAAAAAAATGTGCCCGAGGGTTTGTGGGCAAAATGCGACCGCTGTGATGCCATTATTTACCGTTCGGAACTGGAACGTAATCAGGAGGTTTGCACCAAGTGTGACTATCACATGCGTATCGGTGCGCGTCGGCGCCTGTTGTCCTTTTTTGATGAGGAGAATTGCAGCGAACTGGAAGCAGGGCTCGAAGCCGAAGATGTACTCAAATTCAGGGATGACAAGAAATATCGGGATCGCCTGAACCAGGCCCAGAGAATGACGGGTGAGAAGGATGCCTTATTGACAATGCGCGGAACCGTCAATGGCGTTGAAATGGTTGCCGTCGCATTCGAATTCCAGTTCATGGGTGGCTCCATGGGTTCGGTCGTCGGTGAAAAGTTCGTGCGTGCAGTGAATACCTGTCTCGAACACAATTTACCCCTTATCTGTTACACCGCAAGTGGTGGTGCACGCATGCAGGAAGCGCTGTTCTCGTTGCTGCAAATGGCCAAAACAAGTGCTGCATTAACCCGTCTTTCGAAAAGAGGCCTGCCTTACATTTGTGTGCTTACCGACCCGACCATGGGAGGTGTCTCTGCGAGTTTTGCGATGCTTGGTGATATCCACATTGCCGAGCCGGGTGCGTTGATTGGATTTGCCGGCCCCCGGGTCATCGAGCAAACAGTGCGTGAAACGCTTCCTGAAGGCTTTCAGCGCAGTGAATTCCTGCTCGAACACGGTGCAGTGGATATGATCGTCGATCGTCGTCAGTTACGCGATAAAATCAGCTCCCTGTGTACCATGATGATGGCGCAAGTAGCTCCTTAACAAGCCTCCTCTCCGGTTAATTCAAGTAAGCATAGATGCGTTTCGATAACCTCGATCAGTGGTTGGATTGGCAGATGGTTTTGCATGACAAATCCATAGATCTGGGGCTGGATAGAGTCAGTCAGGTCGGTCAAGGTCTCGGTCTCGGCAAGATAGCTGGAAACGTGATAACCGTTGCCGGGACCAACGGCAAAGGATCTAGTGTAGCTGCTTACGAGAACTGGTTGCGAAAGGCGGGGTTCACAGTCGCAAGCTATACCTCCCCCCATCTGTTGAACTACAACGAACGTATCAAACGGAATTTGCAGGCAGTTAGCGATGAGGAGCTGTGTGCAGCTTTTGAAAATATCGAATCGGCACGCCAGGATATTTCGTTGAGCTATTTCGAATTTGGTACGCTGGCGGCACTTTACCTGATTCATCAATGGCAGCCGGACTATGCCATTTTGGAAGTGGGTCTGGGCGGTCGGCTGGATGCGGTTAATATTATTGACGCCGACCTGGTACACCTGACCCCTATCGGCATCGATCACCAGGCCTGGTTAGGTGACGATCGTGAGCAAATAGGATTCGAAAAGGCCGGGGTGCTCAGGCAGGGGATAAGCGTCGTGCTCAATGATTATGATGCACCCCAGTCATTGCTGGCCGAGATAGAACGATTAGACTGTAAATGCCTGCAGATTGGTCGCGACTTCCAGGTATCGCAGCTCGACGAAAGTCACCTCCGCTGGCACTCTGCAGGCCTCGAGTTTGAACTCGACAGTATCTTGCCCGGTATGCATCAAGCCCACAATCTGGCCGGAGTAGTAGCGGGATTGTCGCAATTCCTGCCGTTGCATGAAGTTGATCCGCAGCAGCTGCGCTCGAATTTCCATGGAACCTGCATTCCTGGTCGCCTGCAACTGTTGGAAAGCCCGCTGGCCTGCCAGTTGTACGCCGATGTCGGGCATAATCAGGATGCGGCCATGGTTCTCGCGGAAAGCCTTGGCAGAATGAAGCGGCCGGGTCGAAAGATTATCGTATTGCTCGGGATGCTCAGCGACAAGCAACCCGACGTGTTCGTCGAAGCATTAAAAAGCGTGGTTGATGACTGGTGGTTAGTGTCGCTGGGTTCTGATCGCGGCCTCGATGCCGATCATCTTGCAACGCGGATAGGAACGCAAATCGAGCCCGAGCAGCGATTTTCAAATGTTGGGGATGCGCTCGATCATGCGCTGTTATCTTTGGGTAATCAGGATATAATGCTGGCGACCGGCTCCTTTGTAACCGTTGAAATTCTACTACGCGCGCTATCCGATTCTGGCGAATAAATTCTATATGGATCAAAATATTAAAAACCGCCTGGTTGGAATCATTGTCATTTTCGCGTTAGCCGTCATTTTCCTGCCGATGATCCTGGACGGTTCAGGTGTACGCAAAGACAAACTTGAGGTCGTTATTCCGCCCCAGCCGCTGGTTAATGCCAATCCCGATTTCGAAACTAAAATTGTGGAGCTGAATAGCAGCGTCGAGTCTTTGCCGGATCTCGAACCTCGCCTGGTCGATAACAAGACCGTCGATAATAAAGTAAAACGCAACACCATAACTGCGACTAATTCGGCAACTGGTTCTGAATCCACTTCTGATTCTGAAAATAACGAGATAATGGTAAAAGACGAGCCGGAAGCAAACGTTGTTGCCAAGGCTGGGGGCGAGAGCTGGGTATTGCAAGTGGGTAGTTTTCAGGATCGGGGCAAGGCTTTGGCGCAGCGCGACAAAATTCGCAAGTCAAACATTGCTGCAGTATTCATCGAGCAATTCAAAATCGATAACACGGCCAGTTTTCGAGTTCGACTCGGACCATTTGTCAATCGGGATCAGACCAAGGTGGCGCAGAACAAGATTAAAGCCAAACATGACATCGATGGCATAATCATGAAGTATGAAAGATAATTCATCATCGCGTGCATCTTTAGACGCTTTCCTGAAAGCAACAATATCGACTGTTGGCAATTCTGCTTGCTGACAAAAAGAGGGCTATCATGAGTTGGCTAGATCTTACCATCCTGGCGGTTATCGCATTATCGGCACTCATTAGCCTTATTCGCGGGTTCGTCAAGGAATCGATCTCCCTGATCACCTGGATCGTCGCAGGGGTCCTCGCGTTTCGTTATTTTTCACCGATGTCGGAACTACTCGAGCCATTTGTGTCATCTCCGACCATTCGTAGTATCGCGGGTTTTGCTGTTCTATTTGTGAGTACTTTGATCATTGGAGCCATCATAAATTTCATAATGAGCCAACTGGTTTCAAAAACAGGCCTCAGTGGCACCGATAAGGCACTGGGGGTCGTATTTGGCGGTGCACGGGGTGTCTTGATTGTTACCATGGTCGTGTTGCTCGCGAGTCTTACGCCGATGCCGGATGCACAGTGGTGGCAGGATTCAACAATGATTGGTTTTTTTCAGCAATTGGCCGAGTGGATTAAGGGAATTATTCCGGCTGATGCGGCGGATAAATTCAGTTTTTAAGCGCCTGAAGACATAGGTAAATAGTTATGTGTGGGATAGTTGGAGTAGTCAGCCATCGTGAGGTAGCACAGGTGATATACGACTCGCTGCTGGTGCTTCAGCATCGTGGGCAGGATTCCGCGGGCATCGTGGTCTGTGACGGGAGTAAGCTAAATTTGCGCAAGGCGAACGGTCAGGTCAGCGATGTTTTCCATACGCGCCATATGCGAGAATTGACCGGGACCATGGGCATTGGTCATGTGCGATATCCTACTGCGGGTTGCTCATCCTCTGCCGAGGCGCAACCCTTTTACGTCAATTCCCCGTACGGAATAACCCTGGCGCACAATGGTAACCTGACCAATGTCGAGCGTTTGAAATCGGAGCTTTACCAGTCAGACTTGCGCCACATCAATACCGAGTCCGATTCCGAGGTTCTACTCAACGTATTTGCGCACGAGTTGCACAGTTGCGGTGGTCTGAAGTTAACACCCGATCAAATATTTACCGCTGTCACCGAAACCCATAAACGAATTGAAGGTGCATATGCGGTGGTAGCGATGTTGACTGGCAAGGGTCTGGTCGGATTTCGCGATCCTCATGGCATCAGGCCGGTCGTCTATGGCAAGCGAGAAACCAGAAACGGTTGCGAGTATATGATCTCTTCGGAAAGTGTCGCTCTGCAAACCTCGGGATTTGATCTGATAGGCGATCTGCAACCGGGCGAAGCCGTTTTTATCGATATAGACGGTAATATTCATCAGCAACAATGTGCCGCATCCAGCGAACTCAATCCCTGTATTTTTGAATATGTCTATCTCGCGCGGCCAGATTCGATAATCGATGACATTTATGTCTATAAGGCTCGACTGCGCATGGGTGTCAAGTTGGCACGTAAGATTTTAAAGCAAATGCCGCAGCATGATATCGATGTCGTGATACCGATCCCCGATACCAGCCGGCCCGCGGCGATCGAACTCGCCTATCATCTTGGGGTCAAGTTTCGCGAAGGGTTCATCAAAAACCGCTATATCGGCCGGACTTTCATCATGCCTGGACAGCAGATGCGCAAGAAATCGGTGCGTCGAAAACTGAATCCTATCGATATCGAGTTCAAGGGTAAAAACGTACTGTTAGTGGATGACTCTATCGTGCGGGGAACCACCTCCAAGCAAATTATACAAATGGCGCGGGAGACTGGTGCGAAGAAAGTTTATATCGCTTCGGCTGCACCGCCGGTTCGTTATCCCAACGTCTATGGTATTGATATGCCCGCGGCAAGTGAATTGGTTGCGCATGATCGCAATGAAGCTGAAATAGCGGAGTATATCGGTGCGGACTGGCTGATTTACCAGGATATAGATGACTTGATCGACGCGGTACAAAAGGGAAATCGCGGGATCAGGAGTTTTGATTGCTCCTGCTTTGACGGTAAGTATGTCACCAAGACAGTGGATACAGATTACCTCGATAAGATTAAATCACTGCGCAACGATTCGGCCAAGGACAAGTCTGATGAGCAACTCAATGTAGTCGGCATGGAACTGCATAATAACGCCTGATGCTCTGGCACGAAATCAAACGTGAAGTCGCGGCTAAACTGCACGGGAATCCGGCCCTCGCGGATGAGCGCCCATTTATTTACGTCAACTGCAGAGAACAGCGCATGTTCTGGGTTGACATAGAGGAAGAATATAGCCGTAGTTATCCGGTATCGACCGCGGAGAACGGTCTGGGCAATCGCCTTGATTCCTACATGACACCGTTTGGCATCCATCGTATACGGCAAAAGATAGGTGGCGGGCAACCCTGCGGAATGATTTTCAAGGCGCGTGAGCCAAGCGAGGAAATTGCCCAGAGTTTCGATAATCGAGAAAAAGATGAAATAACCTCACGTATCCTCTGGCTCGATGGACTCGAGGAAGGAGTCAATCGAAACGGGGTTTACGACACCTTTTCCCGGTATATATATATCCATGGAACTTCGGATGAAAAAAGAATTGGGGAAGCGGTATCGGCCGGTTGTATTCGAATGATGAATGACGATGTTATCGAATTGTTTGATGAGGTCCTGGTTAATGACATTGTTTTTATAGCATAATTGGATGCCTCGGGATCAATTAAGGAGCCTCTGCAATATGCAGAGATTCCTGCGGCGCAGGGAAGTGCAGCCAGTTTTCGGTCACACAAGTGATTGAAAAATAAGAAAAAACGCAAAATCCCAGTTGTGTTTTTTCGTGCTTTGCCAAGTCAGAACCTGCCCCGGGCTTGGTCCAGGGATGACTTATGCAGAGCTTCTTTAAGTAACAAAATACGCTGAGCAGATTTTTGAAATCTCCAGAGTTGGATAAGAAAAATAACAGAGACACCATTTGTATGGGATTCATGTTAAGAACTTGGCTGTTACTGCTGTTGCTGGGATTACAGTATGGTTGTGTTTCCTACGCCAAATTTCCGGTCGACGCCCAGCTGCTCGAAGAGCCGATTAAAACAACAGTCGATTCCGAGTCTGCCCAGTACTACCTGAATCATTATCTGCAGGGCGAGAGGCTGGATAAGCATCTCGATTTGCAAATTGATACAATTTATCGACTTTATCCGGCGGCTTTACCCAGTCGCGAAGAGCTGAAGCAAATCGCAGATCAATTCTCCAACGATTTTGCCGCCCTTTTCCTCGTCGACAAGCTTTGGCAGGGCCAGCAAAACCGTCAGGTGCAAAAGGCTTTCCATCATTACATGGCGATGTCTGAAAAAGAGTTATTCAGAGTGTCCGAGTCGGTAGAAAATTATCTGGTTCTTTGGGTTCCAGGTTGGAACTACGAGAGAAATGGTCATATCACGGGATCGGACTTCGCTGCTCCCAGGCGACTCATTAATAACCTGGGGATCGAGAGTGAACTCATACTGGTGCCATCAAATGGATCTGTAGAGCAATCCGCAGATGTCATAGCTGGTGTGGTACTGCGGCAAAGCAAACGAGATAAAAAAATCATAATTGTCGGCGCGAGTGCCGCCGGGCCGGCAATTCATTACACGCTGGGAAAATTGCTCCAGCATACGCAATTGAATTCGGTCGTTGCCTGGGTAAATCTGGGTGGCATATTGCAGGGTAGCCCACTGATAGACTATTTTCAAAAATGGCCACAAAAACTAATGCTAAAAATGGTTTTGGCGTTGTATGACTGGGAAAATGAAGAGATTATGTCCATGTCAGCACGTTATTCCCGAGAGCGTATAAAGACGCTGGAACTACCCCCCGATATGGTTGTAATAAACTATCTCGGACTGTCACTCACCGGCAGCCTCAGTAGTCTGTCTGAGTATAAGTACCCCCTGATCGCGGTTGAAGGTCCGAATGACGGTTTGACACCGCTGGTCGATATTATTGCACCGGGAAGTATGACCCTGGTGGCGACTCAGAGTGACCACTATTTTGGCGAAGACCCGGATATAAACAAAAAAACCATCGCTATTGTCAAAACTGTCCTCGAAATGATAGGCCGTCAGCTAGCCAATTAAGGAATCTCTGCAAAATGCAGAGATTCTTGCGGCACCGGGATGTGTCGCCATATTTCAATCACGTTAGTGATTGAAATATGAAGAAAAACGCAAAATCGCATTTTGTGTTTTTCATTCCCTGCTAAGTCAGAGCCTGCCCCGGGGCTTGATCCGGGGATGACTTATGCAGAGCTTTCCTAATTCCCGATTTCGACCTTGACAACCCTTCGTCGTCGGCATAAGGATTCGCGCTGGCGCTAATTTGTTACTCGGCCTGCAGGCGCCCCGGAGTCAGTTTTTACTCCGACTATAAATTTGCTAAAGAGGGTGGTCCCGAAGCATTTCCGTACCTGCCCCCCTTCCGAGTTTTTCGATTTTGGAGAAACTCCTTGAACAACAACGATTTTGGTTTTGACACGCTCGCCATAAGAAGCGGTCATCGCCGTACATCCGAGCTCGAGCATAGCGAAGCAATTTTTGCCACCTCGAGTTTTGTATTTGAAAACGCGGCCCAGGCCGCTGCTCGCTTCGCCGGTGATGAGCCAGGCAATATTTACTCTCGGTTTACCAATCCAACCACCCGAGCTTTCGAAGAGAGACTTGCGGCTATGGAAGGGGGAGAAGCCTGTGTCGCGACTGCATCGGGCATGGCGGCCATCACCAGTCTATGCCTGGCTATGTTGAAGACGGGAGATCATATTGTCAGCTCGCGTTCGGTATTTGGTACCACCACCAGCCTGTTTGAAAAGTACCTGCCTCGTTTTGGTATTGAAACCAGTTTTGTCGGACTGACGGATCTGGATGAATGGAAGCAAGCGATACAGAGCAACACTCGATTTATGTTTCTGGAAACGCCGTCTAATCCGCTCTGCGAAATTGCAGATATCAGCGCACTCGCGGATTTGGCGCATGAGAATAATTGCCTGTTAGTGGTTGACAATTGTTTTTGTACCCCGGCGTTGCAACGACCACTGGAACTTGGCGCAGATGTCATCGTGCATTCCGCAACCAAATATCTGGATGGACAGGGGCGAATCGTCGGTGGCGCGGTTGTCGGTCCCAGGCCACTTGTTGACGAAGAAGTGTTTGGTGTTATTCGAACCACTGGACCGAGCATGAGTCCCTTCAATGCCTGGGTGGCCCTGAAGGGTCTGGAAACTTTGAATCTGAGAATGAATGCTCACTCGCAGCAGGCCACAGAGCTGGCCAGGTTTCTGCAACAACATCCGCGTGTGGAGAAGCTATTCCATGCGGGACTCGAATCTCACCCTCAGCACGAGCTAGCCAGGTCTCAACAACATGGCTTCGGCGGTGTGGTTTCATTTGTGGTCAAGGGTGGGCGTGAAGCAGCCTGGAAGGTAATCGATTCGACCCGCATGTTATCCATCACCGCGAATCTGGGTGATGTCAAAACGACCATAACGCATCCTGCAACCACCACCCATGGGCGCGTCAGTGACGAACTCAAGCGCATATCCGGTATCGAAGATGGATTGATTCGGGTTGCCGTGGGACTGGAAAACATCGATGACATAATCGCTGACCTTTCACGAGGACTGGATGCCTGAACTATTTCAGTTAATCGAGGCAGTTATTCTAGAACCCGATGTAAACACCAAGTGTGAGTCTGTAACGCAGCTCCAGCTGGCCTGGAGTCGAGGTAAGCTAAACCGGGATGTCGACTGCGAAATTTTACCGTTTGACGATCCCGGCAGACCGCAGGAACCGGTACTCGTCGATCCCAGACAATTGAAACGGCGCAGTATCTCAAGCGTCGAGGGACGGAACTGCTTACTCCATGCTTTTGCCCATATCGAATTTAATGCGATCAATATCGCGCTTGATGCGGCCTACCGGTTTCGTGATATGCCTGATCAATTCGTCAGCGACTGGTTGCTGATTGCCAGTGAGGAAGTCAGGCACTTTGGCTTGCTCGAAAGTGAGCTCAGAAGAAGAGGAAGTCGTTATGGTGCCTACCCGGCTCATCGCGGATTGTGGGACATGGTATGCAAGACGCGGCACAACCTGTTGCATCGGATGGCTTTGGTGCCGCGAGTCATGGAGGCAAGGGGACTGGATGTTACCCCCGCAATAATTGAAAAGTTCAAGCAAGTTCAGGATCAGCCTGTTGTTGGTATTCTGGAAGAAATTTATCGCGATGAAATCGGGCACGTCCGCATTGGCAACTACTGGTACCGATGGCTCTGCGAACAACAGGGGGTCGACGCAGATGCGACGTTTCGAGACTTGATTGAAGAGTACATGGATGGCCGTTTACGCGGTCCATTTAATCGGCCGGCACGTTTACAGGCCGGGTTTGAAGCGAACGAGCTCGACTCGCTGGAACGGGACTTAGCTCGAAAAATGCATAAATTTGCACAATCTCGCTAGCCTGGGTATTTCCTTGTGAAATCAATATCCTTCGCCATCTTTGCGAATATTTTTGATTTTTCAGGCTAGCCCGCATTTCTCACCACCACTCGTAGCGAGACGACGAGTGGTCGTGCCCTGCCTGTATATTGCGACTACTCCGAACATTGCTTGCAGTTACTGGCAACCAATGTTCGGAGGGTGCGCCGGCATAGTTGACACTATGTCGAGCACTCTGACCGAGCCAAATGCAGGCAGGGTGCGGCATAGCGTCGTTGCAGTAGAAGGGTGGTGAGAAATGAGGGCTAGATTCTCAGGTCGTTTAAACCGAACCCCTGATCCCGTTTCCAGCTCAGGTAGCTTGGCTCCGGTGTCCAGTTCCCGAGTACAATGCGACGGCGATTTGCTTCGTACTGATGTATTGCTGGACGATGGGTGTGTCCGTGCACAATTGTGTCGATCTCGTTCTGAAGGAAGCAGTCCTGTACCGCACGTGGATTAACATCCATTATTTCAAGGGTTTTCCGTGACATCGCATTGGCACTGTCACTGCGTAACTGGGTTGCTATTTGCTGACGTTCCGAGAGAGGTCTCGAGAGGAAGTCAGCTTGCCACTTTTGTGAGCGCACCATGGAGCGAAATGCCTGGTAGTCGTGGTCATCGGTGCACAGCGTGTCTCCGTGAATCAAAACCACCCTGGAGGTATCGAGTTGCAAAATATGGGGCTCTTCAAGCAAATTGATTCCAGCTTCCTGGGCAAATGCCTGACCGAGCAGAAAATCCCGGTTTCCCGCCATGAAAAAGATATCGGTTTTACGCGCCAGTCGTTGCAGGGACGAGACCACAGGCCGGAATTCCAGCACCGGGTTGTCATCACCTAGCCATACTTCAAACAAGTCGCCAAGAATGTAGAGGCAACGGGCCGTGGCGGCCCGTACATCCAGAAAGTTGATCAGCTCACGCGTTACCTGAGGTCGGCTGTCGTCGAGATGACAGTCCGAAATAAACAGGTATTCGTCATCCATCCCAGTCAGCCTGAATTACTGGCGGCTGACCCCGGTGATGGTAATGGTTTCGACTGGCACGTTCTGATGTCCGCCCTTGTTTCCGGTGGCTACCTGAGCGATGGCGTCAACGATATCCATGCCGTCGGTTACTTTACCAAAAACAGCGTAACCCCAGCCCTGCATCGTCTCACTGGAAAAATTCAAAAAAGCGTTGTCGGCGTGATTGATAAAAAACTGGGACGTGGCCGAGTGTGGATCGCTGGTGCGTGCCATGGCGAGGGTCCCGCGATCATTCTGCAGCCCATTATTGGCCTCGTTTTCGATGGGTTCTCGCTTACTGGGCTTGTCCTGCATGTCGGCGGTAATACCGCCACCCTGAATCATGAAGTTGGGGATTACGCGATGAAAGGTCGTGTCGACAAAGTAGCCGTCATCCACGTAAGCGAGAAAGTTTTCACTGCTATTGGGTGCATTTTGCATATCCAGTTCGATGGTAAAATTACCCATCGTGGTTTCTATCACTACGCTTGGATTGCCTGCAGTCGCTTCGTTCATTGGTTTTTCACCTTTAAAGTTGGAATAAAGTACCAGGGATAGAATGGCTGCGACGACGACCGCCATTGGGAGTAGCGCTTGTTTCATCAGCATTCCAGTTAATATGAGCCTGCGGATTCTACTGATTTGTCCGCGTTTTTGGAAGCTGATCGGTAATTAACGGTTTCGCTATGTGAATGCTTCTTTTAAACTTTGAGCTTGATTCAAGCGGCCAGACAAAGCAAGCAATGTTGACGATATACAATAGTCTTACCAGGCAAAAAGAAGCCTTCGAACCCATTAATCCCGGCCAGGTTCGGATGTATGTCTGTGGAATGACAGTTTATGACTATTGTCATATCGGGCATGCTCGCGTGCTCGTGGTGTTTGACGTGGTTTATCGCTTTCTGAAACACCTGGGATACGACGTAACCTATGTGCGTAACATCACCGATATCGATGACAAGATCATCGACCGCGCCAATGAGAATGGCGAGGAGTATTTCCACCTGACTGCGCGCTTCATCAATGCCATGCACGAAGACGCCGACGCACTAGGGGTTTTACGCCCCGATATGGAGCCTTGCGCAACAGATACCATAGAGCCGATTCTGCAGATGATCGAAAGCTTGCGGCAACAAGGCTATGCCTATCAGGCTGAAAATGGCGATGTCTATTTTGCAATTTCAAAGTTTGATAACTATGGCAAGTTGTCGGGTAAGAAAATTGATGAGCTGCGCGCTGGTGAACGTGTAGAGGTCGACGAGGGCAAGCGGGATCCTCTCGATTTCGTATTGTGGAAATCGGCCAAGCCGGGCGAACCTAGCTGGCCTTCCAGTTTTGGCGATGGCCGACCCGGTTGGCACATCGAGTGTTCAGCCATGTCAAACAGCCTGCTCGGCAATCATTTCGATATTCATGGTGGCGGCAAGGACTTACAGTTTCCGCATCATGAAAATGAAATCGCGCAGAGCGAGTCCTGCAATGGGGAGAAATTCGTCAATTACTGGATGCATAACGGCTTTGTAAACGTAAACGAAGAAAAGATGTCCAAGTCGCTGGGTAACTTCTTTGTCTTGCGCGAGGTGCTTGAAAATTATCGCGCCGAAGAAATCCGCTATTTTATTGTTAGTAGCCACTACCGGAGCCAGCTCAATTACTCGGAGGAACAGCTTGATCATGCACGCGCTGCACTACAGCGTTTGTATGCCGGGTTGCAGGACACCGAACGAGTTGCGATACCGCAAGATAGCGAGTACCGGCAGCGCTTCGAGCAAGCACTCTGCGATGACTTCAACACGGCCAATGCAATTGCAGTATTGTTTGATCTGGTGCGTGAAATCAATCGAGCTAAAGACGAGCAACGCAACGAGCAACACCCACTGGCAAGTCTGTTGCGTTATCTGGGTGGTGTCATTGGGCTGTTGCAGGCAGACGCGGATGATTTCCTGAAATCTCGCGCAGGGAAGGGTACGGGTCTGAGCGAAACGGCGATCGACGAGCTGGTCGAGCAGCGCCTGCAGGCTCGAAAAGACAAGAATTGGGCCGACGCCGATCGTATTCGTGACGAGTTGAGTGCTGCTGGCATCGTCATCGAGGATGGAGCCGAAGGCACGCGCTGGCGCAGAGGGTAGTGCGGCAGCTCGGCACCAGTAGTAGAAATACTCGGGCGATTCAATTGACGATTATTTTTGATCGGCGTATGATTCCGCGCCTTGCAGCCGGGGCATTACCCAAGCTGCATATTTCGGGGTGTAGCGCAGCCTGGTAGCGCAACTGCTTTGGGAGCAGTGGGTCGGGAGTTCGAATCTCTCCACCCCGACCATTTTTTTTGCGCCCGTAGCTCATTTGGATAGAGCATCGGCCTTTAAGCGCACATGATTTTAGTGTGCATCTAGGAGCCTTTATGGGGAAACAGAACTCATAAAGTGAATCGCACTGTATCGGGGAAACCTTAACAGTCAGTGAAAGTTTGCTGAGCTGATGGCAATCCCGAGGAAACCTACGGTTGACCCATCCATTGGTTGTGAGTAGCATACTTTTTGTGCATCACACGAAGGAAAAGGGCGACCTCGGTGTTTTGAAGGCTCAACTGGATTTATTTGAGCAAGGCTTTTTAATTTTAAATCCAGTAACTGAACATGCGCCATTTGATTTGGTCGCATATAAAGATTGGCAGTTTCAAAGGGTACAGGTTAAATATACATCAGTAGATAAAACAGGAAGCATTACGGTTCATTTCCGCTCATGTTGGGCAGATAAAAATGGAACGCATATGCAGCAGACTGATAAAGATGAAATCGATCTTTATTGTATTTACTGCCCTGATACTGATGAGTGTTATTACCTTGACCCAAAGAATTACAATCGTTCAGTTACGTTGAGGGTAGAAATGCCCCGCAATAATCAGACTAAAAACATTAGGTTGGCAGCTGATTTTAGGAGGGTTCCGTAGAGACTATACGTGCGACACCTGAGATGGTGAAGAGATAGTCCAGACCACAAACTCCAGGTTGAGGCGTCGAAAGGCGTAGTTGGTAAGCTAAGCCGAGGGTAGCAGGTTCGAATCCTGCCGGGCGTGCCATTTTATGGTGGGCGTAGCTCAGTTGGTAGAGTGCAAGATTGTGATTCTTGTTGTCGTGGGTTCGATCCCCATCGTCCACCCCATATTCCGGGCGCCTGA
>JAAESG010000361.1 GCA_024229615.1 Gammaproteobacteria bacterium
CCGGGATCGTAGGTGAATACACCACTTTGCCCATACAGTTTTCGGATGTCGATGACCTTTGGACCGATCGAACCGTGAATTGTGGGTAACTCCCAGCTTTCGCCGGTCTCATTGTCTGTAAGGGTAAACGAATGTCTGACCGCCTGAACCGGTTCAATCCGTTTACGCTGTGTCGCTTCTGTCATGATATCCCCCAGTCCTGCCAAATTCTTAAGATGAATAAATTGAGTTCAGTGCCCCTGGGTCATCCGCCCCAGACCTTATTTATACGCTTGTGGGGGCAAAAGAAAACCTTGACAGGCGGATACGACCTCGCTCGGTCATAAACGGGTGCTGCGAATCGCGCCTGTTTGCTTATTTTACTCGAAATTACAATTATTTATGGGAAAGATCGTGAAATTGCTTCAATATAATCGGAATTATTGGCTGTTATAAGAGACTGGTGATGTCCGGTAACGCGGTGTGAATCGACCAGGCAGGGGCCGTCTAACGCTGTGAATACAGCCATTTGACAATGTTTTCGTGAACAGCAAAACCCGCAGTGGGTTCGGTCGAACGGCGATGGTGGAGTATGACAACGATCCAGTTCCTGTTATCGGGGGTTTCAGCGAAGCCTGCTATTGCGCGAACATGCTTCAGTCGTCCGGTCTTCAAACGCAGCTTTCCTTTAGTCGCCACATCTCGAAAATACCGCCGTGCCGATCCATCGTAGCCTGCGAGCGGGAGCGAGGCTTTAAGTTCGGAAGCGAAGGCACTGTAATAAGCGTGTTCCAGCAGATCAGCGAGACCGCGAGCGGTCAGTCGGGCCTGACGGCTAAGCCCGGCGCCGTTGATCATGTTAAGCGCCTCCAGCTCCA
>JAAESG010000362.1 GCA_024229615.1 Gammaproteobacteria bacterium
GGCTTCTTCGGTTAGAATCGATTGACTCACAGCGTGAAACAATCGATGCAGAAAACAATCAGCGAAGTAAAACCAGGCAGCTTTATTTTCCACAAGCAAGCTGCGTTGGCGGGCGATATCTGCGCTGAAATGATCGGTCGTTTCGAAAAATATGGCGACGAACAATATCCAGGACGAATCGGTCAGATCATCGAAGAGGATACCTCGATCAAACGCTCGACCGACCTGGTGTTGAGTGGCAAGCCTCACTGGAAGGACCTCGATCGTGAGCTTTTCCGTTCGCTTAGCCACGTGCTCACGGAATTCAAACAGGTCTATCCTTTTTTTGCCGGGCCATTTAAAGACATGGGATACGCGATTCAACGTACCGATCCGGGTGAATTTTATCACTGGCACATCGACGGTGGCAGTCATGAATTTTCGATGCGTCAGCTGGTTGCGGTCTGGTACCTGAATAGCCTCGAGGGTCAGGGTGGTGAAACCGAGTTTCAGTATCAGGATGTCAGCATTACACCCGAAGCCGGCAAACTACTGCTATTCCCACCCTTCTGGACCCACCTGCATCGCGGTAAAACCTTGCGGGCCGGCCAAAAATACATCGCTACTACCTGGGTTGCTTTCGCATGATTGATGCGCAGGTCAGCTACCGACGTCAGGGCGCCTCGGTAGGAGCGGTCCGTGCGAAACCGCCGAGCGCTACCTTACTCGTCTATAATTTCGTTGCCCTGAATTTCGCCGTCGGTATTGATACGAATGGTTTTGGTCGCGGGCTTGTTTTTCAGAATATAGGCACACATGAGCAGTGCAAATTCTTCATTGCCGTCTTGCATCGCGATCAACAGCTTGTCGGCGACAATCTGACAGCGCTGATTTTGATCGGGCTCGGGCACCCACCAACGACTCATTTGCCAACCGCAGTTCATATCCCGGTCCATTTTCTCAAAAAACTCGTCAGCCTCGAGCGCTAACTTTGCTGGCACATCGAGAATATAACTCTTATCATCGAACTCAACGGTGATATTCATCTGGTTTACTCAAAAACATGTTGGTAATAATTCCGGACCTGCTTAACTCCACCCAGGTCGAGGCAGTGTGTTCAGTTCTGCGGCAAAGCAAATTTACCAATGGCAGACGTAACGCGGGTAGCGATGCCAGGGTCGAAAAAAATAACCTCGAACTTGCCGTCGGCGAGGATAGCTTCGATGCCCTGAACGACGTCGTCATGGCCACGCTGGAACAAAATCCGATTTATCTTCAGGCCGCGAGCCGGCGGTAATAGCTGTTCCAATCTATGCCCGCTGAAGCTGGCATGGGATACGGCGGTCATATCGATGACCCGATCATGGGCCCACCTGCTTCAAGATATCGCTCCGACATTTCGATCAGTATTTTTCTGAGCCAACCCGAAGAGTATGAAGGCGGCGAACTCTGTATCGCCTCGTCCGCTGGCGACAGCGAAATCAAGCTCCCCGCAGGGTGCGCCATTCTGTATCCATCGACCAGCTACCACTCGGTGAACAAGGACACTACCGGAGAACGACTGGTCGCCGTCACCTGGGTGCAAGGCTTCATCCGGCGAGCCGGTCAGCGTGAAATCCTGGTGCAGCTGGATCAGGCCAGGCAATCGCTGGCACAGGACCCGAACAACCTCGTTCATCGACAGGTCAATCTCAGCTATGCAAACCTGTTTCGACTTTGGGCCGAAAATTAATCCGGATTAACGATTCGAACCTTTTTCCTCATGCGCCAAATCCACCAGCCTGGTGGCAAGTTCTTCGAAGTTTCGTTTGTGTATGGCTAACTCTGAATCACCCTCGGTATCGTAATATTCCTCGGCTGAAAATTTGCCGCTTTGTTCAAGATCGATGAACTTGCGCTGCATTTCCATCATCTGCTTGATGATTTCCTGTTTTTCACTCATGAATTTTCCTCAATAGTCTCTCACCCACTTCGGTGAATTCTCAGTAGCCACCCTTTCTGCGACTTTCCGGCAGGCCAGCTATTCTACCACCCTGCTTGCTGGGATCTCCCGGGAACAGGTCATATAGCGTCTTCGCGTTGACCGATTTGTCATCCCAGGTTTTGCTCATGGCCTTTACCAGGTTTCTGGTATTCGGCTGATTACCCCCGTTATTGATGTACTCATCACGCAGTAACCTGATCAAATCCCAGTGTCGGTCACTGAGCTCCAGCTGCTCCTGGGCTGCCAACACAGCGGCAATTTCTTCAGAC
>JAAESG010000363.1 GCA_024229615.1 Gammaproteobacteria bacterium
CTGCTGGACGAGCTTCGAGATCACTCGACGGTATGCCGACAAGGTACGAATAGTACCGACTTCATCCTCACCCATCAGGCGACTGTAACCTTCGACATCGGCACCGAGGATGGCGGTGAGTTTACGTTTAAAATCCTTTTCTGCCATAATGGCACACCCTTTTTGAAGGTTTCAAACAGAGGAACTCAAGATATGGGCTTTTCTAAAAAGCGCAAAAATCAGATTCGATTCTGGAAATGGAGCACCGTTTCAGGTCAGGTGGAATTGGAAAATAGAAAATGACTTATGCGCATTTATAGCAGAAATCATGTTTTTTCCCCGGAAAACTGGGATCGAGTATATCTTAAATTTTCATAGCCGGTAATAATTCAAGCTTTGTTGAAGATAGATCAGATTTTGCCAATAACATTGCAACCACAAGATATGGTATAACGAGCATATTCGAAAAGGGCTGCGACGTCAACGCAGACTGAACGGCGGATAGCGGTCGGTTACCAGCAGAAATGCATAGGCTCCAACTCGCAGCGCCCAGCGCCAAACCCCAACAACGAAGTCGAACAGCGCCCGTGGATAGCGTCCGGTCAGCAGAATGTAGAACCAGGCTGCGACGACCGCCAGGACGGTGAGCAGGAATAGGAGCACGAGCACAATGTAATGCGGGAGTGCCAGCAGCCACTTAACGAGCGGAAGCCAGCGGTTAAGGTCGCTTTCGACGTCTGGATAGTCCACCTCCAGATGCACCGCCTGTTCGTCGACTGTCGATGGATAGCGGTCGGTAAGCAGGGCGAGATAAGCTAAGACACGTCCCTCGAACCGAACCAGCTCGCGCACGAAATCGAACCACCAGCGTGGGTAACGCTGACGAAAAACAATCATAAGGGCGGTGGCCACAGCGAGACCGCTGGCAAGGCCCCCAGTCTTTTCGATAACCTCACCGGCCTCATTGACCATGACGGTCTCGCCCGCCATCGTGATGATGGCCAGGATGATGGCGATGGGAATTATCCAGATAATACGGA
>JAAESG010000364.1 GCA_024229615.1 Gammaproteobacteria bacterium
CCTGGTTGGATTGGTATGACGATGGTTGCGAGCTTAAGTAAGTGCCATTCGAGACGGTTTACTTAATTAGAAAGCGCGAATCAAAAGGCCAGCGTCAAATTTATCACCGGCCCCGCATGGGAAAAGAGAGTGAAATAGGGTGCTGATGAATGCCATCAGCAGCGCCGGCTTCGATATCTCCACCCTGGGTCAGGGCCAGATAGCAATTGAAAGGTCTGACCCGAATGGTACTTACTTAAGCACGAAAACCAATTACCGAGTCATTCCGATACGTCGGACCGCGAAAGCGGGAATCTTGACACAACGCCATCATTTCAAGATCCCCGCTTGCGCGGGGATGACAGCCTTAAGTAAGTACCATTCAGGTCTGATCCCGTACTCCTGCGTATTCCTGATTTCGGTTGTAAATTTCTGCTCGCAAAGCTCAAGAATTCTCCAAATCGACCGAATACCTGTTTATCTCCCGGTTTAAACAACAGATCCCGAACTTACGAGGAAAAGAAATGGCACAACAATTTCGGCTGGTTACACGCAGCGATTTCGACGGGCTGGTATGTGCGGTGCTGTTCAAGCACCTGGAAATGATCGACGATATCAAGTTCGTTCATCCCAAGGACATGCAGGACGGCGTCATAGACATCAGCGAACGTGACATCACTACCAACCTTCCGTATGTTGAAACCGCACACATGGTATTTGATCACCATCATTCGGAAACCTTGCGCATCCCGCAAGGCAAGTCGAATCACGTCATCGATTCAGACGCCCCGTCGGCGGCGCGTGTGGTGTGGAAACACTACGGTGGTCATGATGCCTTTCCCAGCGACTGGGATGACATGATGCTCGCGGTCGACAAGGGCGACTCGGCGGATTATAACGAGCAAGAAGTACTGAATCCGAAAAATTGGGAACTGCTCAATTTTCTGATGGATGCACGTACCGGGTTGGGGCGCTTTCATGACTTCAGAATATCCAACTACAACCTGATGATGGACCTGATCGATTACTGCAAAGATGCGTCAATCGAACAGATTCTCGAACTGCCCGACGTCAAGGAGCGAGTCGACCTGTATTTCGAGCAAGAAGCCTTGTTCAAGGAACAGATCAAACGCTGCGCGACAGTGCACAATAACCTGGTGGTGCTGGATTTGCGCGACGAAGAGGTCATCCATGCCGGCAACCGTTTCGTGATTTACGCGCTGTTTCCCGAATGTAATATTTCCATCCATGTGTTGTGGGGTTTGAAGCAACAAAACACGGTATTCGCGACCGGCAAGTCGATTTTCGACCGCGGCTCGAAAACCAATATCGGCGAATTGATGCTTAAATACGGCGGCGGCGGACATGAGGCCGCAGGCACCTGCCAGGTGTCCAACGAGGATGCCGAACAGAACCTGCTGGAGCTGATTGCGCAGATCAACTCCGACGGCTGATTCCCGCGGGGTCAAATATCAGCTCTGAAGGGCACTTATTTAAGCTTTTTCGGGTGGTCATTTTTCAATGCTATCCATTCTGGCAATACGCCTGGGGAGGAGGTCGAGCAACAAGACTGACTGAACCACCATGGAACGGTTCAGGTTATAGGCGAGCAGATAGGTCCAGATTTCCCTGACCACCATGCCCGGTGTTTTACAGCTCAAGATTCCCATACCCATGGTGTGTTTAATATCGCGGATGTCCTGCTCTACCGGGGATTATGGTGATACCCATTGGCTGGCCTCGGTCAATAGCCAATAACAACTCCCTGCCGAAATCAGCCTGATAATATATTGTGTCCATTGCCGTATACGGATTTCGTACCCGTTATGTCTTAGTCTTTGGCATCGGCGTTAAAACGCTTCTCCAGCACCCGCTTGTCCTCTTCGTCGGTCACAACAACAAGGTGATTGTTTGAACAATCGATTCCGCAGTAATGTGACATGTCAGTCTCCTCATCGTGTAGAGCAACCAGTGTGACCACGGGTTGCGAGGAGGCTGGCTAGAGGATTATCAGTTTACTTAATAAGAAAGCGCACAAAAAAAGGGCCAGCGACTAATTTCTCGCCGGCCCCGTATTGGTAAAGAGAGCGAAATCGGGCGTTAGTTAGTGTCCACTGTGCTGCGAGGAGTCAGCATCTCCGGACTTATAAGCCCCGGGTAGTTTATCCTCTTGTCTACGGTCCTGTCTGATACTCGAGAGCTCTTGCTCATGATTGAACAGTAATTCCAGGGCGACCTTGTAGGTGCTGAACGCCCGTTGGTATCGATCTTGATCTGGAAACAATGTGTTGATGTATTCCATCAGCAGCGCCGTTGGCAGACCCACCAGCGAGCTGACAATCGCCACGGCGGCACCGGCTTTGATATCCCCACCCTGCGCCAGGGCCAGGTAGAATCCCGCAAACGTGCCAATAATTCCGAGCAAAATGACCATGAAGGACGCCCGGGACAAGATGCCTGCAATCGCCTCCGACTCGAAGAACTTGAAGGTCGTGCCAAAGTGCGGATTGCGGTCGAGTGCGATGCGGCTGATCATTTCGAAATCCGGTGCCTGGCCATAGCCTTGATCCTTCACTTCATTGGTCGTCAGGTCGATGATCGCTTCTGTGCCTTCTACCATATCGAACCAGCGGTCAAAAAGTTTGGGTTGCTCGCCGGTAGCCAGGTTTTTCTCCACCAGGTCTTCCTGGGTTTTTTCCAGCAGGATGTTCGCCTGGGTATCGAGATGGCGTGATTCGAGTTTGAGTTTTTCCGCTTCCTTGATCTTCGCCCGTAACTCCTCGAGATAGGAATCATTTCCCGAATACAATGAAACGGGAATAGCCAACTGGGAAGCCGTTAGCGTCGGGTCGAAGTTGGCGGCAAGAGCGACCTCCGCCTGCTCGCGCACGCTGTCGACGTAGCTCAGATCAGAGGGCGTCGTTTGAACTTTCTTGTACTCGAAAACCGAGTAATAGAATGCCGTCGCGAATCGATTGAGCGAGGCAATCTTGTAATGCAAGCCGAACTTGAATAACAAGAACACGGCGAAGCAACTCCCTATGCCGCCGACAAACAGTCTACCGATCATCTGATTGGTAAGCTGTAAATCGAAAAAGAACACGAAATACACGGTCGCCGCCAGAATTGCTAAAAATATGTACTTAAACATTGTTGCTCCCTAACCCGAAATTCGGATCA
>JAAESG010000365.1 GCA_024229615.1 Gammaproteobacteria bacterium
AGGAGCTGACGTATTTTATAGACTGGTACAATCAAAATCGCCCTCATTCAGCGCTCGATGGAAAGACGCCCTATGAGATCTACCATAGGCTCCAGCCCGCATCTGAGTGTCCTCGATTCGAGCCGAGATCGAGGTGGCGACGTACTGCGCGATGTGCGTTTCCGCAGGCGCCGGTTGCGGGCCAGTGTGGCACTCGCATTCGGCTTTATGTGCGTTATTATCGGGGCAGGAAACACCTTCCAGTCGTTGCCTTGAGGCGTGCGGCATAGTCCTGTTCTTTGGCAGGTATCGATGTCGGTGGTGTCTGTTGGCCCCGATCACAGGATTGCCCATTTATCGCACCTCAATGTCGCCGTGGAGCGCATCTTGTAGTATTTTTGTTGAGAGGATTGCCAATTATTGCCAGCTTTTTCGGCTAGTGGCCGTCCGATCTCAATGGCAAAGATTCGGTGGACCAGGACAGTTTTCTCAGTTTTCCCAGGCCTGTCGCTGATACCCAGTGCGTCATAGATGACCTGTTGGCGAGGTTCC
>JAAESG010000366.1 GCA_024229615.1 Gammaproteobacteria bacterium
CGAAAAGCTCGCGCGTGACGGATTACAGGTGCGACTGTGCGTGGACGGGGAAATGGCGGGGCAGAATCTGCAGAAATATCTTCGCTGGCACTGGACCGGCGCCTTGCACAAACTGGGGGTCGTGGTCATTCCCTATGCCCGCTTTTTCGGTGCCGATGGTGACACGGCCTACTTCCAGCATACCACCAGTGGCGAAGCGATCGTCTGCGAAAACATGGACACGCTGGTGATTGCCCAGGGACATCGGCCCGACACCACACTGGAACAGGAACTCACGGACATCGATATCGAGATCCATCTGGCCGGGGACTGCCTCAGCCCCCGATCTGCGGAAGAGGCCGTTTACGAAGGACTGATGGCAGCGAGAAACGTCTGAGGTTGTAATCCGATAGGTGTCATTCCCCGCCGAAACCTACCTCGCGGCGAAAGAACGCAGCTTGCTCGGGAGCCCTGTCCAGGCTACGGGCATATTCGTGACCGGCATAAACCGCGATCGCGATGGTGGCGGGTGCCAGGCAATCACCGATTGCAGTCACCGTTTTGATACCGGCATCGTTCCATTCGTCTTTGCGGGCTATCAGCTCGTTGTAGAGCGCGTCATCGGGATTCCTGGCAGTTACCGGTATCACCGCATCCGCTTCAATCGATGACTCGGTACCCATATAGATACAACCCAGTCTGACCCGTCCCGATTCAAGCGCAATCACCTCCTGCTTGCAGACGATCTGTACACCCAGTTCGCGCAGGCGAATCTGTATATGCTCAAGCTCAAGGGTGAAATCGGTCCAGTCGGCAATATCGGCGGACGGTGTTACCAGAACGACCTCGTAACCTTCCTCGGCAAGTTGCTCTGCCAGAACACTGGCAAGATAGTAACGGTCGTTATCGTAGATCAGCACTTTTCCCTGCGGCCGCAATCCCGACATGATCTCATCCGGGCTAATCACCATGGCCGGGTCGGAAACCGGGATCGGATACTGATGGTAGACTCCGCTGAAATCACGGCGCCAGTTCGCACCGGTTGCGATGGCGACATGAGCACAATCCATGGCAAATACATCATCGGCGGCTAACAGGGAGTCGACATAGGTCTGCACGTTAGCGGCCTGGCTGAGCATGTATACGCGATGATCCGAAACGCGACGCCATTCATTGAGTGGTTTCAATGCGGATTCACGCACAACCCTGCCGCCCAGTTCTTCCCGACCTTCGGATAGAATCACGTCGTAACCACGTTTACACAGCGCGAGGCTCGCCTCGAGGCCCGACGGACCAGCCCCGACTACCAGCACGTTATCATCGGAACCCGCTTTTTCTATTCGATCGGGATGCCAGCCACGACGCCATTCCTCTCCCATGGTGGGATTTTGTGTGCACCGAATCGGGTACGCCAGGTAGTCACCCGAGATGCACATATTGCAACCGATGCACTCGCGGATTTCATCCTCGCGACCCTGGTCAATTTTACTGGGCAGGAACGGGTCGGCAATCGACGGCCGCGCCGCGCCGATGAAATCCAGCACGCCGCGCTTAATCTGACCCACCATGGTGTCGGGCGAGGTAAACCTGCCGACACCGACCACGGGTTTATCGGTCACCTGTTTGACAAAACTGATGTACTCCTCCTGGTTGCCTTCGCTGCCGAAGCGCGAAGGCAGAGAATCGTTCTTCCAGTCCGATATGTTGACGTCCCAGAGATCCGGCAGATCCGCCAGCAGGCCGACAATGTCCTGGGCCTCGGATACCTCCAGCCCGTCCTTGCCCAGCAACTCGTCCACCGCAAAGCGGAAGGCAACGGCACAGTCGCCGCCTACCGCTTCTTTGATATCCTGCAGGATTTCACGGATCAGGCGAACCCTGTTTTCCAGGCTGCCGCCATACTCATCGCTGCGCTGGTTGTAGCGCCTCATCAGGAACTGGTAAAGCAAGGTCATGGTGCCGTGTGCCGCGTAGGCGTAGACGATATCGTAACCGACCTTCCGCGCGCGCTTCGCGGCATCGACATGCCAGCGGCGGCATTCGCGGATATCGGTTTTATCCATGGCGCGCGCCTGCACGTGCGGAAAAGCCTCTGTCGGCATATTGCTGGGACTCATCGAACGCTGCCGGGAGACATAATTCGCCACTTCGAATCCGTTATGCACCAGTTGAATACCCGCCAGCGCGTCATGCGCGTGAATCTTCTCGATCATGAGTTCGTGCACCGGCAGGTCGCTGTCGTCCCAGATGCGCATTAACGTCGCCGGTGACAAATCGCTGGTCGGGTGAATCGAACACTCCTCGGTGCAGACGACACCCCAGCCGCCTTCGGCTTTGACACCGCGCATTTCGGCCATGGCCCTGGGAAATCGATGCCCCATGCCATTGCAGTGCGGGACCTGGTAGAAGCGGTTTTTTGCGGTCTTCGGACCGATTTGAACTGGTTCGAATAAGATGTCGTATCGAGCGTTACGTTGTTGCATTGCTTTTTTCCTCCTCCAGATAACTGGCCTGATTATTCGACCTTCAGCACGAGCAAATAGGCGGCGGGGGTATCAGTACTGCGATCACGACTATACACCGTTTAGGCACAATTACCCCCGCATGCGCTCGGCCCTGGGGTCGTACATCGCGCTTAGGCTTGCCTTTGCGGGGATACGCTCACCGGCAACGTCGATCTCAAATT
The DNA here is from genome assembly GCA_024229615.1 of Gammaproteobacteria bacterium. Lineage (GTDB taxonomy): Bacteria > Pseudomonadota > Gammaproteobacteria. The sequence goes on from JAAESG010000366.1 coordinate 2,666, forward strand.
TTCCAGCATCGATGTATTCCTGTGTGACTTCTTCTTCGACCTCGACGTAGCCGAGCCCAACCGCGCCGCCGAGGCTGTGGCCGTAATCGCCCGAGGTCAGGTGGCCGACCATTTCGCCGTCACGCAGAATGGGTTCATGATGCCAGAACACGGCATCGGGATCCTGCAACAGGAACTGCACCAGTCTTTTTTTCATGAAACTGCGGGATTCCTTCTGCTCGAGAATCGCATCGCGCCCGATGAACGAACCCCCCTTATCCAGGTTACAGACAAAGCCCATGCCACACTCCAGCGGCGTCTCATGGTCGGAGATGTCGTGACCATAGTGCACGAACTTTTTCTCCGTGCGGCAGGAGTTCAGGGCATGCATGCCGGCCAGAGACAAGCCATGGCTCCTGCCCTTTTCCCAGAGATAATCGAAGCCCTGCCTGGCCTGATCGACCGGCACGTAGATTTCCCAACCGAGTTCACCGACAAAGGAGACCCGACCCGCATATGCTCGCGCCATACCGAACTCGACGGCCTGAAACGAGCCGAACGGAAATGACTCGGTAGTCATATCGTGATTCAGCGTTTCCGTGAGCAGGTCGCGACTACCCGGACCCATCACACCGAGCATACCCCAGGCGTTGGTGATATCGCTGACACAACAGAATTCATCCTCGCCGATATGCGATTTCAGCCAGTGCAGATCCTTGATCGTCTGGGTCGTTCCGCTGATCACCCAGAATTCATTCTCGGCGATTCGCGTCACGGTCAGATCGGCCTCTATACCGCCGTGATCGTTCAACCAGTGGGTATAGACCATGCGGCCGGGCTCGACGTCGACGTTGGCGCTGGAAACGCGCTGCAAAACATTGACCGCGTCGCGGCCTTGCACCAGGTACTTGGAAAACGAACTCTGGTCAAACAGTACGACCTTTTCGCGTGCGGCCCGGTGTTCGGCAGCACTGTACTCGAACCAGTTCTGCTTACCGAAGCTGTACTCGTATTTGGGCTCGACGCCCTCGGGAGCGAACCAGTTGGCGCGCTCCCAGCCGGCGACCTCGCCAAAGCAGGCGTTATGCGCGAGCAGTCGCTCGTGCAGCGGCGAATGGCGCAGGTTGCGCGCGGTTTCCATCTGCCGATAGGGATAATGGTTATCGTACAGCAGGCCCAGAGTTTCACTGACGCGGTCCTCGATATACGCTTGAGTCGACTGGAACGGGAACATGCGACGGATATCGTTGCCCCACAGGTCCATCGGCGCGTGGCCCAGGTGCATCCAGTCGGCCAATGCGCGGCCGAGGCCACCCGCGGTCTGTATACCGACCGAGTTCAGGCCGCAGGCCACGTAAAAACCCTTCAATTCCGACGACTCGCCCATGTGGAACTGGTCATCGGGCGTGAAGCTCTCCGGGCCGCAGAAAAACTTGCGCCAGCCGCACTCCTGCAGCATCGGCACGCGCTGCATCGCGTGTTCCAGCACCGGCATGAACTGTTCATCCATGTGACCCTCGATTTCCTCGAAGGCGAAATCGTCGGGAATGCCCTGCTGGCCCCACGGAATCGCGTTCGGCTCGAACGCCCCAACCATCAGGCTGCCCGCATCCTCGCGGTAGTAAGCGCAGCGGTCATAGTCGCGCATCACCG
>JAAESG010000367.1 GCA_024229615.1 Gammaproteobacteria bacterium
CCGCTAGGAGATCTCTCTGCGCGAGGCAGTTATTTGCCGCTTCAATATTCGTTGTGCAGGGGCTGGGAAGTTATATTGGAGCAAATCGGGCAGGCTGGCTGCTTAGTGATGAAGAAGATTAAAGCTAGTGTGTTCCTTTTAGTACAGGACGAGGAAGAAAATATTCGTCGGGCACTGGAGAGCGTCAAGGATTTCGATGAGGATCGTCTTGTTTGACAGTGGCAGCAGTGACCGGACCCCGGAGATAGCCCGAGAATACACGGATCGAATCCTTCCTCACTGAAGTTTCCTATTTCGACTACGCCACGAGCCGCATGATTGTAGCGATTAGAGGATTTTTCTTGGGTTTGTGAGATTCGATGCAAAGACTATCGAAACCTTCCTTGGCAATGACACTTGCGATCAATCGCCGCACGTCGCCAAAGGCAAATTCGGTTCTTTCTTTGGTAGCATATCGTCGCGCCGGTGTATGACTGATCCGATCGGCGTATATCCACACCAAGGTTGTTGCCATCATACAGAACTCGAGATGGTTGGTCACCGAGAAAGCATTGCGGGTCTGGCTTTGACTGCTGCCGATTTCTTGTTTTGTCTCGCGGAATCCGGCTTCGATTTTCCAGCGCGCCCCATAGAGTTCAATGATCTGTTCCACTGTCAGGGCCAAGTCAGTGCTCACCAAGGCGATCCACTGCGTGCGCCGATAGACCCAGACCACCCGTACCGGACATCGCAGAGTCTTGAGTATCAGTAGCCGATCGTAAGCGAGGACTGTGCGGCACTTGCCGTACAATGACACCACATAAGGTTTAGCTTGGGACTGATAGACTGCGGCGAGATCGCTCGCCGATCCGAGTTTGTCGCCGTACTTCCTGGGCCGGCCCACTCGCTGCTTTGCACGCGATGGTAGCGCATATAGCGTGTTGTTGACACGCAGCCGAGTCAAAATCTGGACACGCTCACCCAGGGTTTGGCGTAACGGCTTGAGCAATCCATTGTTGCCGAACCAGCTGTCGGTTACCACCAGAACAGGCACGTCGCAAAAGACTGTTGCCAGGCGCGAGAACATCTCGTTGGCCTGCTCAAACTTTGTTCGAAACTCGATCGGCTTTTTCCCTTTGCGAGCGGGTTTGGCCTGCAGGTGCTTTTTCATGAAGTAGAATTCGAAAGCCAACGGCAAACAGCACCAGCGTCCCTTGATCGATTTCAACAGACCCATTGAGACGATATTCTGTGACCAGGGATAGCGGGACTGATTGGGTTTGGCGGCATGATCGAAGTGGTGCTGACAGGCAAAGATCTTCTTGCCGGTTTTCGGGTTGATCGAATCATCGAGCGCGACTACCAGACGTCCCTCTGTCAACGGTTCTGGAATCAGGCGCCACAGCGCGGCCCAGAGTCGATCCCAGGGCAGTTTCTGCGAGCCCATGAAGGTGTAGTAGCAACTCTCATCGACGTTCAAACCAAACAGCGTGCGCAGGCTGCGCAGCAGATTCGACGTGCGTGATGGAGTAAAGGGCACAATGATCGCGAGCAAGGTGCAGACAAACCAAGTGCGTCGTTGCAGCCCCTCCTCGCTGTTAGGAAACAGGGCTTGGAGTGGTCTCAAGAGGTCGCGTAGAATGAACATTGAACGGGGTTCCTTTTTTTGTTAAATTATTCGCTTAGACACGCTAATTATACCCGAAAAGGCAGCCCCGTTCACGTTTAACGCACTGTTTTATAACATAAATACGACAGCAAGCGGTTCAGTTGAAACAAGCCGGACAGTATATAATCACACACTAATATCGCGCCTATTAGTGTTGACTAATATACTGCGCGTGATTCAAATTCGACTACGGAATATTGAAGATCGACTACGGAATTAGGAAACTTCAGAAACCTATTACATGCAGGTGAAACACGGGTATGACGATAATAATTTTTTAAGAGATAATAATGGCGTTCCATTTCGAAATTGTAGTTCTTGATTTCGCAGGTCTGCTTTTCGAAACGGCTCGTCGTCATTTCTCCTCGTC
>JAAESG010000368.1 GCA_024229615.1 Gammaproteobacteria bacterium
CTGATGGATCATGAATCGATTATAGCCAATCTATCTAGTAATATTAGCGGGTTATGGATTGCCTGCCCCTGCAAGGATCAGGGGGCGTTTATGGCCTCAATCCTGGTTTCAGCTGCGCTACTAAGCGGCAGTATCTCGATCGTCGTTTGGCAACGCAGCCATTTTGTCGGAAATATAGGCGTGGTTTCATAGACTCAAGTTACTGGGTAACACTCAAGGAACATGAAAGGATACATTATTTAGGCGGATATCCATGAAAATTCAATATGTTAGGTCTGCGGTAACGTGAAATATGCATTGCAGAGAATGTTACCCTGTTTGAAACCACGCCGAAGACTGCGAACGAACGCCGCTCGCGTTCTGTTCGAAAGCCTGGAAAAGCTTCGGCTAACAACTGCCGCCTATAATCTGCACTTATCGTTATTTTTCTCTCCTTTTCGTCGGATCATATGAATAGCCGTCAACGCGATGTACTGGCATGAATAGGCGCATCGACCGACTGAATGGCTTACCACCCGTCAGGGGGGTGATCTCAAAACTGCCACTGGTGCGCGGTGAGATCCGCCCGACCACATTGCCGCATTTCGCGATGTCGCCGGCACGGTAACCATGGATCGGCCGCAATGGGCGAATCTGCGGTTTCCCTGCTTTGCCGATGCGTGGCTGGCCATACTTATCGGAGACGCCTTTTTGGCGACCGCCCTGGCCTTTGCAGGTCACGATCAGCGGCGTTGTTGTCGCGAGCGTCAGCGGGCCGATGTCGCCGACGGCGGCAGCATCCAGCCAATGCGCCTTGTTCCAACCGAGTTGCTTGCGATTGAACTTGGTCTGTGCGCCACTGCCGACAGTGACCGGGATGCCTGTTGCTCTCAGCGCTGTATTGAGCGCCCATCGAGTTGAGTTGACTGCTGCGGCATCCGGTAGCGGTTTCTTGGCCTGCACCAGGATCCGCTTGAGGACATCGGGTTTCTTGGCCAGAAACACCTCGATAGGCTGGTTGCTTTTCTTCTGGTTGCACCTGGTACAGGCCAGGGTCAGGTTGGAAACGCGGTCTGTGCCCTTGCCGCTGCGCGGCTCGATGTGCTCGACTTCCAGAGGTTTGTCGTCTGCGCCACAGTAGGCACATTTCCGGCCCCACTTCTGCAAGAGGTATTCCTTGAC